>JAISLO010000034.1 GCA_031290815.1 Synergistaceae bacterium
CCTGACAAGGAGCTTGTCCTCGAAGGGCTCCAGGTGAATGTCCGTCGCGCGGTCCTTTATCGCCTCCAGCAGCACGCCGTTGACCAGCCTTATGACAGGGGCATCCACCGTGTCGCTCAAAACCTCCTGACGCGCGAGTTGCGAGTGGTCGTCCACCGACTCTATCGCGTTGAGGGTGTCCTCGGCGACCCCGCTCTTCAAATCGTAGAGGGTTCGGATCAGTCCGTTGATCTGATTCTCGGGAAAGATCGCGACCTGCGCCGTCCTGCCTGCGCCGACAGCCAGCAGCTGAGCGTCGGGAATGGAGGAAAGGCTCGAGACGGCCACCAGCATCGTGTTGTCCCGCAATTCTATTGGGAGGATGCCCTTTTCGCGAAGGGCGTCGACGCTGACCCCCTTAGGTATCAGCTCCATCACAAATTCCGGGGTAGGGAGCCTGTTTGCGCTTGCGGCTGTGGTCTCCATTTTTTCCTCCACCAAGCGCGGTTATTTAGACGACTTTGTGTCTGTCGGAGGTTCTGTGAGGTTCATAGTCTCGTGACTTATGCCCTCCTGAGCGTTTGACTTGATAAATTCCTCGTAGTTATTGATGATTGTCTGGGTCTCGCCTGTGCTGAGCCCCTGAGAACCGGTGGTAACCTCTATGGTGGCCTCCGTTGCCTGCCTGGGCGTCTCTATTATCCTGGGCGTGAGGAAGACCATGAGATCGACCTTTTCCCTCTGTTTCTCCTGCTTGGTGAAAAGATTGCCGATCAGGGGGATGTAAGATATGCCGGGCACCCTGTTTTTCAGCGTCCTCTCGACCTCTCTTATCAATCCGCCCAGTATTATCGTCTCATTGTTGCCGACGAGGACGTTCGTCTGAATCAATCTCTTTGACGTAACGGGCGTCGCCGATCCCGTTGTGCTCAAGACCTCCTCGATGGTCTGCTCTATATCGAGCGCTACCAGATTTCCGCTCCGTACGTGCGGGGTGACCTTGAGGATGAGGCCGGTGTCCTTGTACTCATAACTGCTCTGCACGGCGGACGGGTTGCTCAGGTCTGACGTCTGCCCCCTGAGCTGGGGTATGACCTGTCCAACCTGCAGAGAGCTCGGCAGATTGTCCGTGCACATCAGCCTGGGCATGGACAAGACGTTGATGGCGTTGAACGTGTTCAGCATCTTGATATACGCGTATATCAGGCCCATGCCGTTCACAGTCGTCACAGTGCCGATGGCGTTTCCATTGTCGTTCGTCACGGTCTCGGTCGTCTTCGTCATCTCCATGAACCACTGCTGGAACTGAGCCGGAACACCGGTCGAACCGAGCTCGGACATACCGCCTATCAGGAGGTTGTTGCTGGCGTCGCCTCCCCAGGCGGCCCAATCTATGCCGGCGCTGTTCAGTTTATTCAGATTGACCTCGGCGATGAGCCCCCTCAGAAGAACCTGTTTGGGCTGAATGTCGAGCTCGTCGAGTATGCCCGATATGGCTACGAACTGTTCTTTTGACGCCGTGAGTATGAGGCTGTTGGTCGGCAGGTCCGGCACCACGCTCGCAGGGGTCGCGTTATTGGGGTCGGCCTGCAGCCTCACGGCGACGGCAAGTATCTGGCTCAACTGTTCGGCGACCGTCTTGGCGTCCGCGTTTTTCAACCTGTATATGTGGAAGTTGTCCACGGTCGACGGCACGTCGAGTTCGCCCAGTATCTTCTCCACCTTGTCCATCGACCTGCGCTCCCCTACGACGGTTATCTTGCCGCTTCTTTCGTCGCCTATAGCCATTATCCCGGCGAGGATGGATCCGGGATCCTGAGCGAGCGCGTTCAGGTGGCCTTCCGCCAGCTTGGCGGACGTGTTCGTCATCGTGAATATCTTTATCACCCTGACGCTGTCCGGGACGTCGATTGCCCTTATCAGCGCCGCCGCCTTATTCAAAAGGACGGCTTTTCCCGCCAGCAGCACTCCGTTTCCGCTCGCCAGGGGAGCGACCGTGAGGCCCTGAACGCCTATCCTGATCGGCTCCACGACGTACATCGCATTGACGTAATCGAGAGGGACTATCTGAACTACAAGCTGTTCGCTGGGAACAACGCTCTGCGGTCCCTTTATGACCTCGTTCGTGGTCGATGGACCGGTATTGATGGGCCCAACCTTGGAATAGCTGCCCATGCCCTGAAGCGACAGCCCATTCATCTCCAGGATGGAGAGCATGATCTGACGCGCTTCCTTGATGCTCACGGGCTTGGGCGACACGACCGATACCGTTCCCCGAACGCCCGGGTTGACGACGATGTTCTCTCCGAGCAGTTCCGACATGAATCGAACAAAGAGTATTATCTCGAGGTCCTTGAAGTTTAACTGAACCCTGCCAGTTGATCGCATCGCCTGCGCGGCCTTTATGAGATTCTGTTCGTCGTTCGGTTTTTCGTCGCCCGAAACCGCCCCGTCGGCAGCCCACAGCGGCGCTGCCAATGCCGTCATTATCAAAAAGGCTATAGCGAAAACCGTGACCTTTCTTAGTTTCATAGATTCCACTCCTTTTGCCGGCCAAACGATCTGGCCGCACAAAAAATAATAAGGCCGCTCAAAGGCTGGATCGATGTCAGAGGCCTTAGGGGCAATGATTTAAACCGCATGGAGCCTGTGTTCCAAAACGGTTGAATTTCGTTTCGTCGTGGTTCAATCGGTGCTTCCCAAGCTCACCGATATCATTATCACACATTTGAAGCGAATCTTCCATTGATAATGCCGGCACATCGTCATTTTCCACTCGCATCCAGGGACAAGCCCTCGTCGCCGGACCTGTTCGCGGCGGCTTTCTCCGAATATGGCAGGAACAACATTATCGACTTTCCGTTTCTCTTGATTTCTATCTCCCTCCACCTGTGAGGGTCATTCATGAGCGCGCTCAAATCGATCGGTTCCTCGCGCCCTCCAATCCTCAGACCGTTCATCGCCGACAATCGCTCCAACCACGAGCGGTCCTCCATGTCCTCGACGTTCCACTCGACATCGCCGCTTTTGCCGAAGGTTTTCAGGGGATCGAGCGCCAGCTCAGTCTGCAGCTTATAGGCTTCCTCGATGAGCGCCTCCCTCTCCCGGACCTGAGATAGCCCCTTTCCCGAGAGAGCGGCCAGCTTCAGCGATGCGGCGACGACCAAGGACATCACCGCTAACGAGACGAGCACCTCGATCAACGTAAACCCCTTTTTCATTGTACCACGTAACCGAGCCTGCCCTCCTCCTCGCCCCTGTTCACCGATACATCGAACCTCGGGCTGGACATCATGGAGTTGATCACATTCACCAGATCCATACCGCCCTTGATCGGAATGTCGTTGATTCCCTTTAACACATCGCCTCTCTTCAGTCCCAGTTTGTTCAGGATGCTGTCGGAGCGTATCCGCTGTATTGTCATCTCTCCGTTTTCATTTGGAGCGAGCCTGACCTTTCTGAGCTCCTCCATCGGATTCATGATGAGTTCGTTCACGAGCTCGCGCGGTATCGTTCCCTCGTTGCCGTTGAAGGCGGCTGCCACTACTTCGCCCCCACCGGGAGGCGCGGCGTCTGCCGCCGGGACGGGTGTCTCCGCCTCCTGTCTGGCCTGCGGAGCGTCCATAACCTGTGGGTCGTAGAACGTCAGATAAACGGGATAACTCTCCGAGTCCCTGGTAAGCGACACCTCTCCCGGCTCGACGCCGTCCAGGACATACCCGTTGAACTCCTGGCCGCGCAGTATCAGCGATGTAGTGTTGTCAACCGTAAGCCACGCCCCAACATCGGGCAGCGTTCCAGCGAGGCGGAATTTGTCTATCGAGATGGCGTCGGGCAGAGAGTCGCCGGAAATGTCCTCTGACGCGTCCGGCGGCATGTCAACAACGTTGAACGCGTCGAATTTTATGTCCGATTGTTCGGGAAGGAGCTGCGCTACGTTCTGCGTGAAGGGACTCACAGTGCGCCCCCCAACGGCCGCCGCAAGGGTTTCCTGCACCCTGACCGCCCGCGCCATTAAAATTCCATTTAACAGCAGACAGAGCACCGCAGCGGACAGGGCTCCCATCAGAACCGAATATAAGCACACCGACTTCAGGAGTTTCACGGCAAAAAGAGTTATCCTCCCGGCAGAGGCGGTGCGCGAACCGCCGCCGGATTCCCCCTTGAAGATCCTGCCGAATATACGATTATTTTTTAGAAGAGGCATTTTGTTTTATCCTCCATTCTCCAGGGCTGCTGGATTCAATATAGCGGCCGACTGATGGGGTATCGCCGCCTTTAAGAGAGCTTGAAACCATCAAGTTCAGGGCGGAGTCTATGTCCTCCGGCACCTTCAGCAGGAGCGAGCTTCCCATGACGCTTCTTGTCGACATGTCATAAACGACGCCGCCTGTGACGTTTATATCTCCGCCAATCCGCACGTTGGAAGATGTCAGCAGACTGCCGGACGCCGTCAGCCGAACACGCCCCCCGTCGATATTTAATTTTTTGCCCACTATGGTGTCGATCTCTCCGCCGCCAAATTCGACGAAACAGCTTCCCCCTCGGGCCAGCAGGCTGGACCATGGCAGCAGCTTTATGCTGACGCCGGAGAGCGACAGTTTCGCAAACCTGTTTTCAGCATCGAGGCTGTTCACGCTGAATGTGGGCGTGAGGCCGCCGCTCTTCTCGATCCCCTGATACGTCATGAATATTCCGTTCTGCGCCGCCCTGAGGCGAATCGTGTCCAGCGCGTATATTCCGGCCGACTCCCACGGCCCCAAAAACCAAGCCGTGACTGTAAACGATGCGAGAAACAACGCGGCGGCGATTACAAACCACAATATTCGCTTGATCATCAATTTCTCTCCATCTGAAAGCTGATGCTCAAGAGGCGTTCCTCTCCTCTCGGCAGAGCCCTTATCTCAGCCGTTCTCACCTTGAGTCCCCTGCTCTCCATGATGTTCAGGAACTCCCTCAGCTCGCTTCCGTAGAGGCGGTCCAACTGCACCGATATCCCTGACGGGTTGGAGTGAATGGACATCCTCTCCCCTATGCCCATCGCCTGGACAATGCCCGTTATGACCGACATGGGATCCTTCTCCGCCGGACGCGACTGGTCCGGCCCCTTCTGGGGATAAGACCTGTACACCGACGCCGCGTTTATGATTCTGTCTCCGGATTCGAGGCTCTCGTTCAAACTCGCGTTGACGCCGGCTATCCTGAACATCAACGCCGCCGCCGCCGCCCAGACCGCGACTGTCAGCACAACAAGGCCCAACAATCTTCGCGAATCCGGCATCTCCCTTATCTCACTGAGATTGATCATCACTGACCGCCCCTCGATATATTCAGATTGAACCTCAAACTGCCGCCCGCGGATATCGTGTTGATGTTGTCGGTTCTGGCGGACAGGCCCTCCTCCTCGATCAGTCTCTGCAGGTTTTGGATCGCCTCGTTGCTCTTGGCCGTTCCGATTATATTTGTGCTCTCAGCCCCAAATCTCAACGTTTCGATATAGACATCCGCCGATGCTTCTATGTCATCCCAGACGGTTGAGACGCTGCGCAGCATCTCGTATAACGTGGTTTCCTCCTCCTGGCCGCTGAGGGATCGCAATTTTTCGTTGACTGATCTCAACGGCTGAGACGAGGTCTCGCCGAACGACGCGGAGTATATCGCCTCGATATCGCTCTGTGACGCCGCAGCGATGGACGAATTATAAACATACACGCCTGCGGTGACGAGAAGCGCGATCACGCCGAATGCGGCGGCAAGCCTGGCGGCCCTCAGCATCGCCCCTACTGCCCTCTCGCGCTTTTCGAGAATGCTGGCGCCCCTCCTCGACAGATCGAGCTGTTCGTACGCCGGACACCCGGCGAGCGTCCTAGAGCCGTACTCCTGCAAATCGGAATCCCCGACATCGGCCCGATCAATCAAAAAGACATTCTCGATTTCCTTTCCCTGTCCGGAGGCATATTGGACGGCCAGCCTCCGCTCCTCCTCCTCGGTGCTCGCGTCCGCTGGGACCGTCTTGTAAAACATCGGGATCCATTCGTCGAGCCAGACGGTTGTTATGGAGTCGCCGCCGGTCAGTATTATCAGTCCCGTGCCGCCGATTTCTCCGGCGAAGGCCAGGGCGTCCGGCCAGATCCGCAAGGTCTCGTCGCTGCCGATACCGGCCTCCGCATCGTCGATCTCCTCGCGAAAGAGCAGGAAGACGCAGCCGGTCGACGACCGCTTCTCGCTGTGCACGACAAATGGAACGATGGATACCCGCTCTGACGCATCGCCGAGGAGCGGCCTGAAGCGGATGCGAAGTGCCTCCCTTATCTGAGAGATGCCCGAGAAGGGGTACGAAAAACTGTGGACTGATATTCCCTTGAACGGGCAAAGCAGGATCTCGCTTCCGTCCGATGTTTTTTGCCGAAAGCCGTCGCTGTAAAGTTTAAACTTGTGAGGTCCGGTCGCAGATTTCATGTCGGGCTACTCTCTCCAGTTAATTATTTGGCATGTGTTCCCCGTACGCTTGAGAAAAATTTTGAAATTGCGTTCGGAATTTGCGTGTTCTACCTTCATATCTATGGCAAAATAGCTGCTCTTGTAGCCTATGACATTGTTCAGCCGAGCCGTCGCCGATGCCGGAAATCCAGGTATTCTGATGAGGTCCTTTGAATTTTTGATACTCTCGGTCGCTCGGAACGCCAGTAGGGAGTTGATCACACCCGCGTCGATATCAGAATCGAGAACGCTCAAGACCTGTTCCGTCGCAAGATTTACGTTTATTTTATCATCGGTGTATATCGTAAAAAATTCGTCGATCGCTGTCTCCTTGGAGACATCCTTGTAGAGGAGCCCGGGCGTAATCTCCGGCAAGTTCAGCAGTTCGCTCATATCGCTTATCTTTCTGTTGAGAAAGAAATCCTCCTCGCGGCTGCCTGGCCTTGGCAGGCTGTCCTTGTCGAGAAAGTCGAGAACGACAGCAGACAGCAGAACGGCGTTCAGCCTTGTCCATATTCTGTTCCAAGGATACTCCAGCTCGCCCCTGAGCGTCATGCCATCCGGCAGAAAGATTCCGTTTATGGGAAATTGACCGTCAAGCGGCGTTACCTTTATGGTGACGTCCCAGTCGTTGAAGGAAAGCGACAGCGGAAATTCACCGGAATAAAGCGGCTCGAGGCCCGAGTCGTATTCGTTGTTGTCCCCGGCTATCCACCCAGAGACCTTGACGCGCACCACATCCACCAGGCTCCTCGACACCATCGCAAACTCCTCGTCCGACACTCTTCTCATCTCGAGCCTCGCAAACCAGGCCAGCGAGGTCGCGGCAGACAGGATGAGCACGGACATGAACATGACGACGACCAGGATAAACCCTCTAGAACTGCGGCAGCCAACGCTCATATGTTACATCCATACTGCCGTATTCGAACATCACGCGAAACGCGCGCGGCAACGCGCCGGAATAATTGTTCTTCCACTCCGAACCGCTCAAAGCGTTGAACGCCACGCCTGTGACTCCAGGAATTACCATGTATGCCTCCTCTTGCTTCAGGTCATCCTTAGTTACCACGCCCGGCTGTTTATCCCCGGACAGAACCCATCTGTAAAGGCCCGTTTCAAAAGCGCTGCTCATAACAGTCATCTCGGGAACCCCATAGACCACGCTGCCCATTGGAACAAATCCGTAAGCGGGGGTGTTCGTCCACAAGATCAGATAATCGGCGTTCCTCTCCAGCTTGTCGTCGTGCATAATGCGAAACGGCGATTCCGCGTTGATTCTGACTACCCCCAGTATGTCGGTGAGTATCCTGTCCATGACGACTATTTCCTTGCTGTCTGCCGCGAATGAACTCCTCACGCTGTCGAGGGCGCGCACCGTGCGCATCAGAGGAGCTATGCCGACCACGATTATTATACCAGTAATCGCGATTACTACCAGGATCTCGGCCATTGTGAACGCTTTCTTACTGTTTTTCTTCAACGCCGCCATCCTTTTTCATGTTTCTATCTGCTGGTTTCTCCCTGGGATACAGCCTCGTCGGCCGAACCGGGGGGCCTGATCTCCCTCATATAAAAGGCAACCTCCTGGGCGAGTCCGGTGAAACCGGTGTCACGCGCGTCCCGAAAGATATCGAACAGCAGCCTTGACGTCGGCCTGCGAAGGAACGCCTTGTACAGATGATTAAAACCTTCCTCCAAGATCTCAGTGTCGTCCTGCCGCTTTCCTACCTCGACGAGGAGCGCCCCTATCTGTTCTCTCGCGTCGTCCTTGGACATCAGGTACCGTTCGGCCTTGTTGAGCTGATCCAGTTTGACCTGGACGCTGCCCGGGGAGATGAGGGCCCTGTATATGAGCTTGTCCCCCTTGAGCCCCCCGTAGAGGAAGATGAGGCCGTAAATCGAGATCCCGGTTATCAAAGCCCCAAAGCATCTGTAGATCATGTCGCTGTCGATTATCGGCTTCCTGAACCTCTCGGGAAGAATTTCCCTGTTGGAGAGGGCAAACGCAAGGGACATCCACACTGAGTTCTCGATCCTATGAAACGGCCTGCTAAAGAGGGCGTCGAACCACAGAAGGAATATCATCGAACAACCCCACAGCGCCGCCATCGAAATGCGTTCTCCCGCTTTGAGGACTCTGAAGAAATTATAGAGCCACAACAGAGCGAGCGCGAGCAGAATGATTGATCCTATCAGCCCCGTTTCGCACGCCCATTGGATGTATTCGCTGTGGGCCCAGTACGTATACTGCCACTCATATCCCTTCGAGTCGTAGAGTTCGGGGTTATTGGCATACATTATCCTCTGTCCGTCCAGAAAGTGCCATTTGTACTGACCAAGCCCGACGCCGGTCAACGGCTCCTTGAGATAGACCTCGAGGCTCGTCCTCCATATGCTGATTCTGCCTCCGATAGACGTCGGATTCATGATCATGTCCATGAACTTGCTGACGAGGGCGTTGCCCCTGCCGGTGCCGATCGACATGCTCACGCCGAGAAACACCACGAGGACGATGATCACGACGGCGAAAAGCTTGACTATGACCCTCAGGGTCGACGCCTCACCGCTCCTCAAAAGCCCGACGACCAGCACGATGGATGCGATGAGAAGCGACGCTATTGCGCCCCTCGCCGTCGAGCTCCAGAGCCCCCATGCGTTGATCAGCAGAAAAACGAAGTTTACGATCGCGAAGGACCACCTGCGCAGGCTGATTCCCTGCATCCCGCCGCCGGAGAAGACGGCCCTTGCGACCGTCCTGGCCCATTTGAAAAAGCCCGCCTCGCGCTGAGCTTCGCCTACGTAGAACATATGCAGGAACAGCGAGTTCAGGACGGACATGGCCATCCACAAGCCGAACATCTCCTGCTGAGCGGTGTTGCCTATGTAGTTTCCGGGGACGTTGAGGATGAATGGAATCCCGTCGTTGAGTCCGCGGATAAGCAGCTCAGCGAAAAAAACGTTTATCGCGGCGTTTACGCTGCTTCCCCAGAGCACCGCCCTGTGAAGGCGGCCGCCTCGGAAGAGGTTGAAGGACAGAAAGTAGACGGCAAAGAGACAGCCGAAGTAGAACCATTCTTTTACGTATGTCGAAATGGACGAGATCTTGACGAAGAAGAGCTGCGACGTGACGAGCAGAACGAGGATCAGCCATGCCGCGCCGAAGAGATCCAGTGAAAAATCGACCCCCTTGGCGCCCCTCCGCATGATCTGTATCCCCGTCACTATTGTCAGCAGCGCTATCGGGACCATGGCGACGGTCCACTTCATTATGTGCAGTGTGTCAAACCAGTGCACTCCGGAGAACACCAGGTTCGGCAGCGAGAAAGAGATCATGAACACAACGAAAACGAGCCACTTAGGGGCTAGGTTCAAGGGACCTGCACTGCGCGTTTTCGCAACGCCCTTGAACTTCGCCTCTGCCCTTCCCGCGCCGCGCGCGTTCTTCATCTAAAACCGGCTCCGTGCCGGCGCTGTTGCTGCGTTATCCGTTGCTCAGCCGATATTTCCACAATGAGAGTATCCCGATTCATCTGTTTGACCCTCCATAGCGCCGACATCCAGGGACTGCGATGTCTCACCGCTTTGCAATTCAAGCAGGCGCTCGCTCCAGCGCCCACTGTCCGTCAGTATTTTACGTCCATACTAAGGGAAAATACAACACATATATCGGCATCAGTACGCGAGGTTCTCAAATCGTGAATATTCCTTGTAAAACATGAGATCGATCTTCCCGGTCGGACCGTTTCTATGCTTGGCGACAGCCAGCTCGGCCGTTGGGTCGGAGGATTCCCTCTCCTGCTGGTAGTATGCCGGTCTGTACAGAAAAGCCACAATATCCGCGTCCTGTTCTATTGCCCCGCTGTCCCTCAGGTCTGAGAGCATCGGGCGCTTGTCCAATCCCCTCTTCTCGACGTCTCTGGAGAGCTGTGACAGCGCTATCACAGGGGTTTCGAACTCCCTGGCCACTCCCTTGAGCGCCCTGGATATGTCGGACACCTCCTGCTGTCTGTTCTCAGTCCTCCTGCTGTTAGCCATGAGCTGGAGGTAATCCACTATAATGAGGCACCTTTCGCCCTTATGTTTGCTGAAAAACCTCCGGCACCTGGATCTCAGGTCGAGGGTGGAGAGCGCGGAACTGTCGTCGATGAATATCGGCGCCACGCTCAGCCTCGCGGCCGCGCCAGTCAGAGCTTCCCACTGATCTTTTCTGATGTTTCCGTCTGCGGTTATCTCCCGAATATTGACGCGCGCTTCTGAAGACAGCAGCCTGCCGGCGAGTTGTTCCGCCGACATCTCGAGGCTGAATATCAGAACCGGGACGTTCTGCGAAATGGCGACGCTTTGAGCCACGTTCAGCGCGAATGCCGTCTTGCCCATTGACGGCCGCGCGGCGATGATGCTCAGGCTCCCCGGCTGAAACCCGCCGGTCAGTTTGTCCAGGTCTGAAAACCCAGACGCCAGCCCGTCGGCCGCAGCCCCCTCGGAGATGCGCCTCTCTATCCCATCGAACACGCTCTTGACGGCGTCGTATATTCTTTTCAGCCGTGACCGAGGGTCATGTTTCGCGATTTCAAAGACTCTCTGCTCGGCGTCGGCAAGCGCTTCGTCGGCCTCGATCTCCTCGGCAAAGCCGCTTCGTGCAATGTCGGCGCCGACTCGTATCAGCTCGCGATGAACCGACTTGTCCCTGACAATGGAACAATGATGTTCTATATTCGCGGTCGTCGTCACCGAATCCAACAACATCGCTACGAACGACATCCCCCCAACCCTGTCCAGCATGGCGAGACGGGTCAGCTCCTCCTGAAAGGTCAAGGCGTCGACAGCCCTGTCCCTTGACGCCAGATCCTTCATGACTCCGAACGCCAGGGCATGTTTGGGTTCGTAGAAATCATCGGAATTCAGGGACTCCACCACCAACATCAACGCCTCGCGCTCGAGCAGGCAGGCGCCCAGGACGGCCCGTTCGGCTTCTAGGTTGTTCGGCGGAATCCGCTCGGTCATCTGACCGCCATGCATATCGGACAAATCTACTCCGCCTCCACTACCAGCGACATTTCCACGTCCAGCCCGCCGTGAAGCTTTACCCTAAAAGGGTACATTCCCAGCTGCTTTATCTGTTCTTCAAGTTTGATGTCTTTTTTGTCGATCTCGACCTTATGTTGCTCGATGATTGCCGACGCGACGAGCGAATTGGTCACGCTGCCAAAGAGCCTTCCCTCGTCTCCGGTGCTCATCCTGACCAGCACCCTCTTGCCTCCGAGTTTCTTTTTTATGTCTATTGCCTCTTTCTCGAGCCTTGCTTCCCGGCTGCGCTTTGCCTTCTGCAGCTCTTCCCACTCCTTCAGCCTGCCGCCTGTTCCCTCTACGGCAAGGCCCTTCTTGAAGAGGAAGTTGCGCGCATACCCGTCGGATACCTCTACGAGGTCCCCTTTGTTTCCAACCTTGGCTACGTCCTGAATCAGAATGACCTTCAACGCGTTTTCCCCCCAACTCTTTTTCTCAAGTCGAATCCCATGTCAAAAATTCCGACGATCACGCATATATTGCCAGCCAAGGATATGAACGGCGCCAGCACCACGAGCGCAATCCTCATGATCTTGGGAACCCCGTTCAAACCCAGGATGTGATATATGACAGACAGCCCCTGAATTATGAACAGGCTTCTGGTGACGGCGTCGAGATTTGCTCCGACCTGTTTCACCAGGTACGTGCCCGAATCTCCTTCGGAAATCATGCCGCACACGAAACCGACGACGAACGCGAGCAGAATGTTCCTTGGAAAAGACCAGTTCCCGAAGGGGGGGAGCGAAAAGAACGCGGTCCCTCCCCTCCTGGCGCAGACATATGATGACAGCGAAAGACACACCACGGCCTCCGCAGCCGAGAACGCCATCATAGTGTATGGTATCAGCATTATCGTGTAATTTACCGTTTCGGTCACGGCATCCTTGAATCTCATCGCGTCCCCGCCGGACAGAGAGCTCAAGCCGGAGCCGCTTATGGCCATGATGTAGCTTTTCATCTCCGCCGCGTCAGGGGCCAGGATGTTGAAACCGGTCAGATGCCATCCGGCAAACGCGGCTGCGATCTTGAAGGCGATGCATACCGTAACCCCGGCAACCAGAAGCTCGCCGTGCCCCTTGATTCTGTGTGATAAAACGCCCAGAAGAGTTCCGGGAAGCCAGAAAGCCAGAAAACAAATGACGGCAAAAGATGGGGGCAGAATCAGCGTCATTGCAATGGAAACGACGAGACCGCTGGTTAACGCGCGGGACAGACCTCGTTCATGGGATAGCAGGAGCGCCGGACACAAATAAATCAACATCAACGGGATGGAGAGCACTGGCATGATTGTTCCGATGATGAATAAAATATAACCGGCGGCAGTACATATTATCCAAACTTTCTGCGCAGAATTGATTTGCATCGAGGCTGTCCCGCCGACGCCGGCAGAGGCAGGGAGAGCGGAGACCCTGCCCTGCCGGACGAAACCTAATCGGATGTAAAGGGCAGGAGCGCAAGGAACCTAGCCCGCTTTATCGCCCCTGTAAGCTGCCTCTGATGCTTGGCACATGTGCCCGTAACACGCCTCGGGATTATCTTGCCCCTGTCCGTAATGTACTTCTTGAGTTTTTCGACTTCCTTATAGTCTACATGCGTTATCTTGTCCACGCAGTAATGACACACCTTTGGGCGGCGCTTGCGGCGTTTCCTAAATTGATTGTCCATTAAACCTATCCTCCCTGATCGATCTCAATACGCGAAACGCTCATATCAAAAACGTTAAAACGGAACCTCCACGTCGCCTCCGCCCTCTCCGGAGTCGGCCATTTCGGAGAAGTCCAGCGGGAAGTCCTCCTCAAAATTTATTTCGTCCCTCAAACTGCCCACGTCGCCGTTTCCATACGATGGGGGCTTGGGCTGGGCGCGCGCTGGCGCAACCGGCCTCTCCTGGGTTTGCTGGGGCCTTGGAACGGGGATGTCTCCGTACTCGTCATCCCTCCGCCCGCTCGGGAGGAGTGTCAGGTTCTCAGCCACAACCTCCGTTACCCATTTGCGCATACCGGTCTTCTGGTCCTCATAATCGCGCACCTGCATACGTCCCTCTACCAGGACCGGTTTTCCCTTGCGGAGGTATCTGTCGCACAGATCCGCCAGCGAAGTCCAGGCCACAATCGGTATGAAATCGGTCTGGCTTTGAACCTCCCCGGTGACCTTGTTCTTCCACTGACGGCCGACGGCCACAGTGATGCGAGCGACCTTTTGTTTGCTGGGTGTATGCCTGATATCGGGGTCGCGGGCTAAGTTACCCATCAAAATTACCTTGTTAAATCCCCTGGACATGACTATGACCTCTCCGCCTACTCTTCATCCGTCGTAACAACCAGATGCCGGATTACCTGCTGCCTCAGGCTCAGGATCCTATCCAGTTCCCGAACCTGATCCGGCGGCATCTTCATGACAATCAGCGCATACAAACCTTCCTGCTGTTTTTTGATGGGGTATGCCAAACGCTTTTTTCCCCACAGGTCGATCTTTTCGACCTCGGCGCCCAACCCGCGCACGACATC
Source organism: Synergistaceae bacterium (assembly GCA_031290815.1). Taxonomy (GTDB): domain Bacteria; phylum Synergistota; class Synergistia; order Synergistales; family Synergistaceae; genus JAIRWR01. The sequence goes on from JAISLO010000034.1 coordinate 14,037, forward strand.
CGCTATCTCATCCATCGCGGCCTTGTGGTCCTCAATGTCGGCCGTCAATATAACAGTCAACTCGTAGTGTCGCACGTACGTCACCTCCTCCCTATGGTCTTATGGCCGCAAGTAACGGCCTCTGGCCTCTTCGCTTCAAAGAGGCAGGGATAATAGCAAGTCATTATATCTCCACATTATTCGTTGCGCAAGTCGTCGCCCGAGATTATTTCTATCCTGTATATCTTCTCCCCGGACCTGACGAGGTTATATTCATCGATCGCAAGGAACGTTATGCCCGACGGCGTCTGATAATAGCTGATCTTCTCCTGAATCTCCTGGTTGCGGCGCGTCATCTCCTCGAACTCCTCCATCCTGGACTCGAGCGAGGCCGCGAGGCGATCGATCCTGTGACGCTCCTTGAAGAAAGTCACGAGGGTTACTGCGACTATGAATGTGGTTACAGCGTAAAATAAAACCCAGCGAAGCTTAGGCATCCCTACATCCTCTCTGGAGCGTCTATACCCAAGATGCGGAGCGCGTTGACTATAGTTATCCTCGCCGCTTCGACCAGCAGCAGCCTCGCCTGCATTACGCCATTTTCCGACCCGAGCACCTTCACGCTGTTGTAAAAGGCGTGAAACGCCTCCGCGATATCGGTGACAAAGAACGCGATCCTGTGCGGCTCGAGGTTTTTCGCGGCCTTCAGAACCTCCTCCGGGAAGCGCGATATCTCCTTCGCCAACTTCGCCTCGGACGGATCGGCGAGCAGCCCGAGGTCTGCTTCCTCGGCTGACGGAATCGGCGCGCCCCTTGCCGAGGCCTCCCTCAATATGCTGCATATCCTGGCGTGCGCGTACTGCACGTAGTAAACGGGGTTGTCGGAGGACGTCTGCTTTGCCACCTCCAGGTCGAACTCGAGATGAGAGTCGCACTTCCTGTTCACGAACGAGAACCTGGTCGCGTCCCTGCCCACCTCATCCATGACGTCCCTCAGCGTGATGAAGGTGCCGGCCCTCTTGGACATCGACACCGGAACACCGCCGCGGAGCAGGCTGACAAACTGTATCAACAAGAACTCCAGGCTCTCGTCGGGCATCCCGAGCGCCTTGTTGACCGAGCGTATCCGCGGAACATATCCGTGATGATCCGCCCCCCAGACATATATCAGGAAGTCGAAACCCCTCTCGTACTTGTTTTGAAGGTATGCCGTGTCCGACGTAAAATACGTCGGGACTCCGTTGTTTCTTATCATGACCCTGTCCTTGTCGTCTCCGAACGCAGTGGACCTGAACCACACCGCCCCCTCGCCCTCATAGGCGTAATCGCGCGCCTTTAGCCTTGAAATCGTCCTTGAAACGAGGTCATCGCCGTACAGTGATTTCTCCGAGAACCATACGTCGAACCTGACTCCAAAATCGGACAGGTCCCGATGTATCATCTCGAGCACCAGCTTCGACGTCTCGTCCCGAAACAGCGGCAGGGTCTCATCCAGGGGCTTTGACGCCAGGGAGTCTCCGTACTCCTCCCTGATCTTTCCGGCTATGCCGTCGATATATTCGCCGGGATAGCCGTCATCGGGGAATGGAGCCATTTCCCCCAGACCCAGCAGCGCGAAGTACCTGGACTGAGTCGATTTTCCAAGGTTGTCCATCTGGAGCCCAGCGTCGTTTATGTAATACTCGCGCTCGACCTCCCAGCCGGAAAACCCGAGGATGGAGGACATCACATCGCCGACCGCGGCGCCTCTGCCGTGCCCGAGGTGTATCGGGCCGGTCGGATTTGCGCTCACGAACTCCACCTGCACCCTTCTGCCGGCCCCGGATTCATTTCGGCCGTAGTCATCGCCCATGGATATGGCATTGGTTATGATCTCCGCGATCCAATTGGACGTCATCTTGAAATTCATAAAGCCGGGCGGCGCGATCTCAATGGAATCTATATCGGGGCACTCGTCCATGCGGGACGCTATTTCAGCGGCCAGTTCCATCGGAGAGGCGCCGAAAAGCTTTGCCAGTTTCATGGCCGAGTTCGTCGCCCAGTCCCCCTGATTTTCGCGCTTGGGCCTCTCTATCAAAACTGAAAAATCCTCGGGCAGCGCGATGCCCCTGGAAAAAGCCGCGTCCTGCACCGCCTTCATTATAATGGACGAGAGCAGTTTCTTTTTATCCTCCATGTTTCCGACCTCCGGAAATAATACAAATTTTCGGGAAAAGGCTGATCTATAAAATTACAGCGGCGGCATCGCGTTATTTACGCAGCGGTATGGTAGTCTGCGACCACTTTCCGGCGAGGTTTAACTGTTCACGCACCTTGCCCGATGTCGTGGAATCGACCGAAACCGACCGGACCGTCCATACGGCGGACGCCTCGACTCTGCCCTTTCTGACCCAGTGCTCCACCGACTCGGTGAACATGGCCTTGGAATCACCGTTCTGAATGCTGCCTGGGAGCATCAGCGCCTTGTAGCCGGCTGGCGTGGAAATAACGGCGTCCTGCTCAAATACGAATGGAAATTCGAACGAGAACGACTCGGCGTCCGCCGGGACGTCATCGAACCCCCTTGGTTTGCCGCCGGGTATTCTGACGAGCATGTCGTTTCCGGATACAATCCCCAACTGAGTCCTCACGTCGAAGCTGAACTTATATCCTGAGCTCAGGTTTTTGCATGATACCAGCTCGATGGAAAGGCCCGGAACGCCGAATTCCATCTCGCCGAGAAGCGCCCCGGCCAGATCGTCCGGGGATTCTCCCGCGTCTCGCAGCAGCGCGTCAACCCACGCTCCGGTTATCGTCAAGTCCAACGAACCGGTAGCTATGCCCTTTTCATCGAGATTTAGCCGCCACATCTGGCTCAGATTGTGATCCGACGCCGTTCCCCTCGGAAGCGTAGGCCGTTCCAAATTTGTCCCGTCGACGCGAAACGCCGTCCTTCCGTAGAGGGACGGGGAGAGCTTGCCGAAGTCGGCGGATTGATCCGCGGTGAAGTAAACATCCTTTCCTCCTCCGTTCTGGGTTATCCTGAGCAAGGGCTTGTCCCACAGACCGGACGAGGACGGCCCGTCGGGTCCTACTGGCAGTTTCTGCATCCAATAAACCTTGACGTCCCAGCCCAGTTCCCTCAGCCACCTGCCGGCAATTATTGTCCGTTCATGACTGGTCCACGGCCCGTCGGGAGGAATGCCCGCGCCCGTCCTCACACGATCCGGCTCATATCCGTCGATGACCATGCGCCTCTCCGACAGGTGCTCCGCTATCCTGCTTCCCGTCTTGATCAGGTTCAAACTGCCTCGGACGTTCGAGGGAACCGGCGGCGGCGTGAACGCGCCCTCCGCTTCCTCCAGGTCTTTCAGCCCTCTCATGAGCCCTCTCCGTTGGCTGAATATCAACATGGGGCGCGTTTCCTCAACTATGCTCGACTTGCGCCACGCCGGCTGGTTTATGACGGTCCACGCCAGACGTTCGACGCCCGCCTCCTTCCGCCTGTGAGGCTCTCTCACGCCGACGCCCTCCCAATACATGTTCATCCCTTCCGGCATCTCGACCAGGATATTCTGTTCCCACGCAGGAAGGTCACCCGCCAAGGGGATCACGTCGTCCAGAAAGAACCTGCCTGGAATCTCCGTCACCGTCTCGATCACGGCAAGCCCGCCAGCGCAGCCCGGAGGGATGCTGACGATCGCCGCCCCGACCCCGTCCCCTTCACGCCGCACGACGGACAGATCCCCTATTCTCTCGGCGGTTGACGGGTCGTACATCGCGGCTTCGGAGACGACCAGGGACGCGCCGGGCTCCTGGGGATACGGCTGAATCATCAGGGCGGCCGAAGCTCTCTCATGTTCCCCAGCCGGCATGACGATGTACCTGCGGGTTCTGCCGGCCGTCCCATCCGATTTCATCTCATAGATATGCGAGTCCAGCCACACCACGCCGCTCCCTCCGCCAAAAGCCTCGGTTGACGGAACCTCCCCGCCGAGGCGGAGGATCTCGCCAGCAATGTCCCACCCCCCGTCATAACCTGCCGCATCTCCAGTCAGAGCAAAGCCGTGTGACACGAGCAACACCAGTACAATCACAAGTAATTTACCGCGTTTCATCATGACTCACCTCCGCCGCTAAAGTTTATGGAAGCGTTAGACTAAGGAAGCTCTGCTGGCCTGTTTCCGGCCGGCGCGCGGTCTTCCGCCTGAACTGCCGGCACCCTGCCATGGCAGTGCTTATACTTTTTGCCGCTTCCGCATGGACATGGATCGTTTCTCCCTATCTTAGCGCCCCTTTTGACCGGTCTGGGCTTGTCGCCATCCCCGGCTGACCCGGCGCCTCCCTGTGCGGCGTATTCGGATGGGAGTAACATGTTCCGACCCTCGCGGCTCAGTCCGCCCGCAGGCGAGCCGCGGTCCTCGGTCACCACCGTCACGCGGAACGCGTACTCCGCCACCTTCTCCCGGACGCCTTGCAGCATCTCCTGAAACAGGTTATAGGACTCGAACTGATATTCGAGGAGCGGGTCCTTCTGACCGATGGCGCGCAGTCCGATTCCTCTCCTGAGCTCGTCCAACCCGAGAAGATGCTCCCTCCAGCTCTTGTCCAAGATCTGAAGCAGAATGTATCGGAATAACCTGCACGACATCTGATCGCCTATCTCCGCAATCTTTCCCTCAAATCGCCCCTTGAGCTCCGCCCTGATTTTTTCCCCGGCTTCCTCCAGCCCTTCCCTCGTGTCCACTCCATCCAGACAGCGTTCGATCCCGCCGCCGAACAGGGACTTCAGTTTCAGCGCAGCCGCAGTGAAGTCGTTTTCCTCCTCGCCGCCGGCCCGCTCCAATATATTTGTCAGCGTGTCGTCTATTATGTCCCACGTGCGGCCCTTCATGTCCTCGTCCTTGAGGATGCCCTCGCGCTCCTTGTACACGGCCTCGCGCTGCTGGTTCATCACGTTGTCATAGGACAGGAGCTGCTTTCTGATATCGAAATGCATGGCCTCGACCTTTTTCTGCGCCCCTTCGATCGTCCTGCTCAGGAGGGCATGTTCGATGGATTCACCCTCTTCCATCCCCAGCTTCGTCATTATACCCTGAACCTTTTCTCCTCCAAAGAGCCTCAGAAGATCGTCGTCGAGCGCCACATAGAACCGGCTCTCCCCTGGATCCCCCTGACGCCCGGAGCGCCCGCGGAGCTGGTTGTCTATCCTTCTGGACTCGTGCCTTTCGATTCCAACTATCCGAAGGCCTCCCAACCCGACGACCTTGTCATGCTCCTCCGCGCATCTCGCCTTGAAGTCGGCCAGGATACCGCCGTACTCCTGCGATCCGGGCTCAACGCCCTTTCGGGCCGCCTCCTCCCTCGTCATGAAGTCGGCATTGCCGCCCAGCACGATGTCGGTCCCTCGGCCCGCCATATTGGTCGCGACCGTCACTGCCCCCAGGCGGCCGGCCTGGGCTACTATCGCCGCTTCCTTGTCGTGGACTTTAGCGTTCAGGACATTGTGGGGTATCCTGCGAGCCTTCAGGATTTTGCTCATCTTCTCCGAGTTTTCTATCGACGACGTCCCGACCAGCACCGGCTGGCCCAGTTTATGACTCTCCTCCACCTCGTCCGCCGCCGCTGAGAACTTCTCCTGTTTTGTCCTGTAGATGACGTCCGGGTTGTCGATCCTGATCATATCGAGGTGCGTAGGTATGCTCACCACCTCCAGGCCATAGATCTCCTTGAACTCCTCAGCCTCTGTGAGGGCAGTGCCTGTCATGCCTGACAGCTTCTCGTACATTCTGAAATAGTTTTGGAGCGTTATCGTGGCCAATGTCTGGTTCTCCCGTCCGACCTTGACCCGTTCCTTGGCCTCTATGGCCTGGTGAAGCCCATCCGAGTAGCGTCTGCCTATCATGGGCCGCCCGGTGAATTCATCTATTATTATGACCTCGCCGTTTTCCACCACGTAGTGTATGTCCCGCTGGAAGAGGTTGTAGGCCTTCAGGCTCTGGGTTATCTTGTGGGCAAGTTCGCTGTTGGCGTAATCGGTGAAAAGATCGGGAAGGTTCAGCAGCCTCTCGCAGTGAGCTATGCCGGTCTCCGTGAGCGCGATGTTGCGCTCCTTCTCGTCGACCTCGAAGTCGGTCCCCTTGAGGAGGCCCCTGGCGACGGAATCGGCCCTCTTATACGGCTCGACGTTGTCCTCCGAGGGCCCCGATATTATGAGCGGCGTCCTCGCCTCGTCGATCAGTATCGAGTCGACCTCGTCCACTATGCAGTAGTTGTGTCCGCGCTGCACCTGAGCGTCAGCCGAGTGGGCCATGTTGTCCCTGAGGTAGTCGAACCCGAATTCGCTGTTGGTCCCGTAAGTGACATCCGAGGCATACGCCGCTGCCCTGTCTGTTTGGTCCATGAAGGGCGAGATCACCCCGACCGTTAGCCCCATCCCGGAGTAAATAGGTCCCATCCACTCCGCGTCCCTCTTGGCAAGGTAGTCGTTCACGGTTATGACGTGAACGCCCTTGCCCTCCATGGCGTTCAGGACGACGGCGAGGGTTGCCACCAGGGTCTTTCCCTCGCCGGTCTTCATCTCTGCTATCTTGCGCTCGTGGAGCGCTATTCCGCCGATGAGCTGCTCGTCGAAGTGGCGCAGGCCGAGCGTTCTCCGAGACACCTCCCTGACTCTTGCAAACACCTCCGGGAGGATGTCGTCGAGCGTCTCCCCCTCAGACAGCCTGCCGCGAAAAAAATTCGCCGAATCCTTCAGATCGGCGTCATCCATCTTTTGAACGTCGCGTTCGAGAACTCCTATATCGGACGCCCTTTCCCTGTATTTTGCCACCAGCCTGTCGTTTGGGTCGAGGCCCAGAATCTTCAGTATACCCTTCAACATTTATAGACGCGCCTCCAAAAGCCGTTCCGCTCAAATTTTAACCAGCAAGGGTTATTTTACCATACCAAAAGTCCTGCCCGATCGTTCTCAGCGGTCGGGCCGCTCATCCTCGCCGCATGACGCCGAGCAAAACAGGACGGATATGTCGTCGCCGCAGCCCATCTCGCTGGTCTCCCTGAGCCAATTCCCCAGATACTTCGCCACCTCTGAAACGCCGTGTTTTCTTATCATCTCGTAGTATCCCAGACATGACTTTTCGTACTCCTCCGAGCTGGCAAAACTGTTGATGAAACCATCCGTCGAGAGCATAAACACATGAGGGACGCCGGCATCGCGCCGTCCGGTGACGCATATGACGTTCTTCCACGAATGGACGCCGCTGAGCGAATAGGTTTCGTTGCCGAGTATCCTGTCCTGGAGAATCACCGGTTTTAAACCGGAGTCGTCCATAAACGCGATATTGCCGTCGCCGATCTGGAGGGCGAAGAAGAATTTCGGCGTCACCAGAAGCCCGGCAAGGGTGCTGCCGTATTTTACGCATATGGACGAATGGCCTTCATCTTGACGGCCCGCACCGGCGTCGGCGGAGTGCCGGCATAGAACCCGCCGTTTCCACTCGGCCTCTATCGACTTCGCCACGACGATTTCTCCCTCGCGGTTTAGAAAGGTATGCAGGGAATCGGTCTTTCCGGCGTCGTTGCGGCAGAATTTTTCGATTATGTCGCAAAACGTGCTGACAGCGATGCCTGATCCTATCTTGCTGTGCGGGCACGCCTCGCTGCCATGTCCGTCGGCCACCGCCAGCGCGACCGAGTCACAGTGCTCGATTGTCTTGTATCCCCAGCTGTCCTGACATTCCTTTCCGACTCGCCGGTGAGAAGCGCCGCACACGCTTTCTCCGATGATGTGCGGTTTCATGGCCGAGTCTTGCCGCGTTTACCAGACGTCGCCGGTCATGACTTCGTCCGGACTCGGAATATTGTTCATGTCAATAAACACGGGCGCGCTTCCGATGCCGCCCGTCTCAGTGTGGCGGCTCAGCGGAGATGACACCATCGACGCCACGGTGGACGCCCACTTTATCATCCTGGCGAGGGTCGACGCGTTTTTCGCGGGCAGTATGAGTTCCCTGTTGCCCGTGAACTCATACAGCATGTCGTCGGCGGCGTCCTGACCTATCGATATCGCGACGCGCACGGATTTCCTGCCCCAGGGCAGGTTCAGCAGCCTTTCCAGCGCGCTCTTGTAATCGTCGGTCGGCTGACCGTCAGACAGCAGAACCATCACGGGCGGAAGCGCGCGGTCCGACATGGGGGGAATCGTGAGCTGCTCCGAAAGCAGATCGAATGCCCTGCCCAGGTCGGTAACGCCGCCGGCGCTCAGGTCATCCCAACTGAAATCCTCTATATTCACCGGATCCTCCGTCACCCATTCCGCGCCGGACGAAAATTTCAGCGTCCGAACAAGGAGCTGGGCGTTGGGGTTGTCGTCAGCCGCTTCCTTCATATCCGGAACAGCCTCCTGAATGGCATGGTTCACGGTGCTTATTTTCTCGCCGTACATGGATCCCGAACAATCTACGATCCAGAAAAAGTGCAGAGGCCTGCTCGCCAATTCGCCGCCAGGTCTTCTCAATCGCGTCGTCGTCACATTAAAGCCCTCCTTAATCGACCAATCAACCGTGACAGGTTGTCAACAAAACTCCCCGGTCACTTGACCGAAGTCTATCTTTGCGTTTTTCACGACCGCGGCTGTCCTTCCTATCGGCGCTTGAATCCGCGTCCCGTCCACCCTTATGTAAGTCCAGTTCTCCCTGCTCTCGTTTCTGATGCCCCACAGCTTAGGGTTGTTCGGGTTCTTGACGACGGCACCCACCACGGTGGACATGTCCTGATCTCCGTAAACATGGTGGGAATACAGCTTCGTCTGTCCGGTTATCAACACCCTGTTCCTGCCTATCACTATCGATGACGGAACCTGGACTTGTTTTCGGCAGTTCCAGCACGAATGACCGACGTTGAACTGCTCTTTCAGCTCGTCGTAGAAGACCTCTGCCCCGCAGTTCTGGCAGAAGAAAATACCGCTCATGAGATTTGCGAGCGCGTCGAGCCACTGTCTCTCCGTAACCCGTTTGTTCGGCTGTCTCAGTCCGTCGGTGAATGACTGAGTGAACAGATCCCGCAAGGACTCGGGGTAAATCTTCCAGTATATGATCGCGTTGTCATGATATCCTTCGACGGGCCTGTTGGTATCGTCGTTCGGGTCAAATATGAAAATCGGATTGGTCCCGTACAGTTGTTTCATGGCGTGCAGGTCCATGCACTTTATGTCCGCCTCCAGCTTTCCATCCAGCGGGTGGTTCAACATGAACATATAAAATAGGAGAACGGACAGGGAGTACAAGTCGGTGTTCCTGGATGGCTTTTCCCCTCCCACCACGATCTCCGGCGCCATGAAGCGCGGGGTTCCATAAACAGGGCTGTCGTTCTGGTCATTTACGGAGACGTTGTCATTATCGCATATCAGCACATCGCCTGTGTCCGGGTTGAAGAACAGGTTGCCGAAGGAGATGTCACGGTAGCTGTAGCCCATGCGGTGCAGTTTTTGATAGCCCCGCGTCAGGTTGAAGGCCGCGCGGCACACGACATAAAAAGAAGGTTCGGCCCTGCGCTTCATCATATCGACAATGCTCCTGTAGGCCTTGGCGCGCAATTCCATCACATATCCGAAGGGCTCTCCGGGAGGCGCCGATATGACATCCTGCGGCCAAAGGAATGTCGCGTCTGGAATGCCCTTTGCCACGAGTTTGTCTATGATGTTTTTTTGCGATGGCGTGGCCGTCTGTTTGAAAAACCATTTAAGGGCGTACCTCTTCCCATCGTGGTCGGCCTCGTACACTTCGCCCTGCCCGCCTGATCCAAGCAGCTTTATGACGGCGTATTTGTTCCCTGCGTCAGATACCAGGATGGAACCGGGTCTTAAATTGCCCTCCATTATAGGGAATCCTCCCTCGATAAGATTCCAACCTTGAAACGAGGCTGCGGCGCGGCATCTTCGCGCCCTTCATTAATATTCATTTGCTGCGGTCCTCAGAGGGATTCGCCCTTATGTCGCACTGTCTGCCGAGCGTCCGCCCTCCGTAGAACTCGCACCATACCGATACGGCCCACTCCGCGTAATTTTGGACTATACCATATTCTTCCGTCAAGCGTTTTTCAAAGCGAAACGCGAAGGCGTTGTCTATGCGCGGAGAGTTCTCAATCTCAGCCGCAATCCCCATCTCGTGCAAAATGGACAGCAAGTTTGTCTGCAGCCGATGCCCAGGAAATACATCACGGAGCAGGCCGAAAAATTTATGGCGAATCAGGATGGACTCGGAGTGATCCATGAGAAATCTGCCGAACCGTTCCTCAAACGGCAGGGCCTCCTCCGCGTCCTGCATCTGCCGTTCGCCATCCCTCGAAGATTCGGACACGGCGGCCCGCAAATCTCCAGCCGCGCCCAAGTCATCCCGGTCTTCCGGATTCCTGTTAAAATCCCGGGCATCATTATACTCCGATTTTGAAAAAAGCGCGGGGGAAGCTCTGCCGCCCTCTCGTTCGGGGCCGAGTTGCTGCGCGTGATTCGCGGACGAATCCCCCGCCCCAACGGACGCGTCGATATATCCTTTTACAATGCACATGCAGCTGTCGAACCCATGCATTTTCCTGCCGTCCTCATCACCGCCCAGCGCTAGAAAATCCTCGCCGAGCCTGAGGACCAAGACATACAGGCGTCCGGAGAACGACGCGTCACCGCTCGCGCTGACGCGTATCAGATCCGCCTCCACTGCCGTCTTGAATACGTATGGGACGTCCTTTTCATAAAAGTTCACGTCGAAAATTCTTCCGACGGAATTTGAGAATGCCTCGGCAGACGCCTGACCGAGCGAGTTGGCGAATTTCGGTTTCCTGCAGATGGAGTCGTACTCTCTTATAAACCGCAGTTCGTCGTCGTTCATCGATCCTCCCGAAAGGCCCAGATAGATTAAAAAACCGGTCATCTCATATTCATAGAGCGTTTGATAAACATCGAGCGACGCCTGATACTCACCAGACGACAACAAGAGGGAAAAATCCTCGGGACTCGATAGATCTCTGTCCCTGACGATCGGGTCGATCTTCGCGATCTCGAACGCCTTCGAGCACAGGGCCCAGATATCATCAAATATCGTTTTGACGCGCTGGTCCATGGATGCCCTCTCCAATTGACTTCTCAGGCTCGGTTTTTCGCATATTCAGCTCGCATCCGCGGTGTCCTTCATGGGAAGGCCCTCGCGGTAACACCCGCAGGCAATCGCGGCCGCTGCTGGACCGGGCCTGGTCAGCCGCTCACTCATCGCGCAGGAAATCCAGTATGGCGGCATTGAGATCATTCACGGAGCGCGCGAGCGCGACACCTGGGAATTTCGACAGGGCGTCGGTGT
>JAISLO010000035.1 GCA_031290815.1 Synergistaceae bacterium
CGCAGATCGCGCTTCTTTCCCCATCTCACCCGGACTTTTTTGTCGTCCGCTGTTTTCTCGAGATTTGCGCAGTCGCTCCTATGTATGGTTATGCCCCTGCTCTGCGTTACGCTTCCCACTATCTTATCCCCTGGCACGGGACAGCAGCACATCGCAAGATTTACCAGAACCCCGTCGGCTCCCTCGACGATGACGACGGAGTCGACCTCTTTAGCTGTCTTTGCCGCCTGATTTGCCTGGGCTTGCTGCCCTATCCTCTCCTTCGACTTCTGGCTGTCGATCCGCGACATGACCCCGGAGGCGGTCTGATGAGCGTTTCCTATGGAGACTATGAGATCCTCTACCCCTGCGTAGCCAAGATCGTTTGAGACTTGGCTCAAAAAGTGGGTGAACGAGTCTACAGTGCGCCCCTCCCCAGGATACCGCCTTTGAATCTCCCTGTCGAGAAGATCCCTCCCGCGCTCTATTTTCTCCTCCCGATCAGTCCTGTCAACCTGCCTGAAATACGATCGTATTTTATTTCGCGTTCTGTTTGATTTCGCTATCTTCAGCCAATCGCGCGACGGCTTGCCCTGAGGGGACGTCAATATTCTGACGATATCGCCGTTTTGCAGGGCGTAGTCCATCGGCACTATGCGCCCGTTTACCATGGCCCCGACGCACTTGTGACCGACCTCGGTATGCACCGAATACGCGAAATCAATCGGAGTGGAGCCGTTTGGCATCGAAATTACCTTGCCCTGCGGGGTGAACACGAAAACTTCGGTCGACAGAACGTCCGTCTTGATGTGCTCCAGAAAATCCGACGGCTCGGACGACTCGCCCTGGGATTCCAGCGCCTTTCGGATCCATGCGAGCTTGAGGTCTATTTCACTTGCCTTGCTCTTGTTCTCTTTATACTGCCAGTGCGCGGCGATGCCGTACTCGGCAAGGCGGTGCATCTCCCACGTCCTGATCTGAACCTCCAGCGGCTCGCCGTCGGGGCCGACTACGGTCGAATGAAGGGATTGATACATGTTCCCCTTGGGGTTTGCGATGTAGTCGTCGAACTGGCCGGGTATCGGCTTCCAGAGGGTATGGACTATTCCGAGGACCTGATAGCATTCCGCGAGGCTGTTCACAATCACCCTGAGCGCCATGAGATCATATATCTGATCCAGGGAGAGATCCTTGCGCTTCATTTTTTCGTAGATGCTGTAGTAGTGCTTCATGCGGCCGTTGGTCTGCGCTTTTACGTTTTCCTGGCGCAGACGTTCGCTGAGGGTTTCCATGGCCTTCTTAATGGAGCTCTCGCTCTCCGGCATCCGCTTGCGGACGCGCCTTTTTATGTCGTAGTACATTTCGGGATCGAGAACGCGGAAGGAGAGGTCTTCGAGCTCTCGTTTCATATGATAAATTCCCAGCCGGTGCGCCAGAGGAGCATATATCTCCATGGTCTCCGTCGCGATCGCGACCTGTTTTTCGCGTTTGTGCCCGGTGATGGTGCTCATGTTGTGCATTCGGTCCGCAAGTTTTATCAGGACGACCCTGACATCCTTGGCCATGACCAGAAACATCTTGCGGAGGTTTTCGGCCTGGTAGTCGGCCAAGTTCTTGAACGGCAGCTTGCCGAGCTTCGTAACGCCGTCGACCAGCGTCAAAATGTCCTCTCCGAAGCGGCTGCCGATCTCGTCGGGCGTCACTTCCGTGTCCTCTATGACGTCGTGCAGAAGGGCGGCTATCAGGGTTTGGACGTCGAGCTGCATGTCGGAGATGATCGAAGCCGCGCCAAGCGTGTGGACTATATATGGATCACCGCTGTACCTGCGCTGGTTCGAATGAGCGTTGGAGGAATACACAAACGCATCCCCCAGCTGCATCAGATCTTCCTTATGCAGATACCTCGACGCCCGAGACCACAGCTCCTGCCACGCAATCCTGACGCTTACAACCCTCTGATCCGCGGAAATCCTTCCGATGTAGCTTTCCATGAGGGCGCGCATCGTTCGGTCAACGCCAACCCTGTTCAAAGGCGCATTTACAACCGGCTTTGGCGGATTTCGATTATCCGCCGCGCGCTCCCCGGTCGCCGTAACCTCTGCCGCCTTCTCCTCCATCATCGTTCCATTCCTTATTAAGGTTCGTTGACCACTATCTTCTCTACTACGAGCTGCAGGCTCTCGAGATCCCTCCAGAGGTTTATCCTCGGTTTATACACCCATCCGGAGGGCGTGCTGTCAGCGTGGAGCAGATGGTCGCCCCAGAAGGCGAGCAGTTCGCGTCCTTCAACTATGACCTTGACGTGGTTTCCCTTTCTTCCCAGGGGTTCCACGCACATCATCCCCCTCTGCGAGCAGAAAAGCCTGGGATGCGGATTGCCTATGCCAAACGGGCCCAGGCGCTCGGCCTCTCTCCACACGTCGATATCGAGCTCCGCCGGCGACCAGTGAAGGATCTCCTCTTTCTCGATGCGGCTTTGCGTATTTGCAAGGATGTCCTCGAGTTTGTCGCGCACCACGGGCCATTTGTCGACGCTTGCGCTGAAACCGGCGGCCATCCTGTGCCCCCCCCAGCTCACCAGATCCTCCGATATGGATGAGAGAATGGCCTCGGCATCCACGCCCTGGGGAACCCTCAGAGTTCCCCTGATGATGGTCGGCTGAGCCGGAGCGGCGAGGACTATGGGCGCGTCCCGGAGAGCGCATACGTGGCTCGCGACGCTGCTCAGGACGCCAGCCGGCCAGTCTTCGCCGAATAACACGTGCGCGTATCTGGAGTCTCCCGTCGCTCCCTGTTCGACATCGCTTATTATCTTAGCGGACAGGTCTCGGCGTCTCCTGTTGAGGTCTATGAGTTTTTGCGCGTGATTGCCGATGTCGTGGCTGGGGAAAAAAATTTTCATCGAGAGATCAGCCAGCTCAAGCCTTCCGGCAGCGTTCAGGCATGGTATGATGCGCATTGACAGCAAATCGCTGTCCAGCGATAACAGATCGAGCTCCATCCCGTCCACGAGGGCCTGGAGGCCCTGGCGTGGATTGGTCCTTATCTCGTTTATGCCCTCCCTCACAATCGCCCTGTTTACGGGCGACGACATCGGTACGCAATCGGCGATGGTAGCCAGCGCAACGACATCGAGATTCTGCATCAGCCATGACCGAGGCGCCATGCCGTTCTTCCACGCCCAGCACCACACGACTCCGGTGGCGCAGAGCTGGCGGCCCAAATCGTTCCCATCCACGTGGGGATTGATCAGGGCGTCGCTCGCGGCTAGGTCTCCGCGCGCAAGGTGGTGATCGAAGATTATGACCGGGATGCCATACGATTTGGCCATCTCGGCCGCCTCTATGTTCTGAGTTCCGCAGTCCACCACGACGAGCATGTCGCATGGACAGTTCGACTTAGCGATCGTCTGGACGACGCTTGGATGAAAGCCATATCCCTGGTTGTACCTGTGCGGGATGTAGTAACGCACTCGCGCGCCCCTGAGCATGGCGAGCTCCAGCATAAATGTCGTTGAAGCAATGCCGTCGACGTCGTAGTCGCCGTAGACCACGACGTTGCTTCCCTTTCCGACCTTCGACCATAAATCGTAGGCCCTCTCGGACGCGCTTCCAAGTTCAATCTGCGTCAGCCAGTAATCCAGGTCAGGCGACATCCACTTCCTGATCCCATCCTGCGTCGGAGAACAGTCAGCACCCCTCAGTTTCAGCAGAGACGCGACGAAGAGAGAACATCCGCACTCCCTCGCTATCCCGCCAACGCTTTCGTCCGGTTCCCATATCCTAAACCGCCCCTCAGAATAGGAAGGTATCAATCGCGCTCCGTCTCCTTCTCAGATTCCTCCAGCAAACTGCCTGACTGCTCCTCGATCTGCTGCAGTTCCGCATAGGACGCATCCATCTCGCCTGACGCAACCCTTATGGCCGAGAACAGGGATTTTTTTTCTTCTTCGAGTTCGGATATTCTCTTGTCCTTCTCCTTGATAATCTTTTTGTTCTTGAGGTACATCTCCCAGCTTCCAAATACCGAGAAGAGCCACATGATGACCGCGCCGCCAGAAAACAGAACTGCCTCCCATACTCCCTGGCGGAATGTCCACGCCGAGAAAAAACGGACCGTGATCTCATCGGAATTCTGAACCGAATATATGGCCGTCAACAGGATCGACACCGCTATAGCAAGGATGTAAACCTTCATGAATAGAGTCTCCCTTTCTATGTAATTTTCGTGATTATAGCACATGAGAAGGATAAAGACGGAACTCTCGTCAGGGATGTCGAGGCAAATATCGAATATCGAAAACTCTTGTTTTGTAAGGAACTGTCGATAAATAACTTGAATATTTCGGAACTATAAAAGAAAAATTTAACCATCAGTTACTGATATTCACAGCACTTCTATGATGGTTAAACGCTAAAGCTGTCAAGTTAT
>JAISLO010000036.1 GCA_031290815.1 Synergistaceae bacterium
CGCTTTTGAGAACTCGCCCATCGTGCTGGTTCCCCTCCGTTCCGCCACGACGTTCTCCTGCGCTTTTTCCAGGTCGCTTCCTTTCAGGCCGTCGAGGTCGATTTCAACGCCCTCGTGTTCGTTTCCTTCAAAACAATACGGATTCTTGAATTTTACATACATAACTGTCCCCCTATTAGGCCTTGCCCAGGTCGCGCCTTACGGACTCGAGATAATCGGTGCCGTTGACGCGGTAGATGTAGTTGAACTTGTCCAGCTCTGCAACCTCTTTGCCGTTGAGCCAGACCTTGATGTAGGAGCACTCCAGCTCCGTTGAACTGTCAGATCCCGTTCCAACGTTCAGGTTGCCGAGGTTGTTGCTTTTAGGGATACCGATGACACTCAGCTTCAGCGGCATCGACCCGAGGTCGCCCGCTTGCTCGTCATACTGCTCGATGGAAGCCCGCAGGTCGAGATGATGGGCTTTCTGCTCGGACAGGGTAATGGCGTCGGCGGTCACCGCGCGCCAGCTAAGCTCCACGGTCATGCTGCCGAAGTGCCCCAAGACGGGCATGTCAAGCTCACCGGCAAGCCCCGCGCCTGAAATGGTCTCGGTCATCGCCGCGAAATTCGGCAGGGTGACCTCGGCGATGCCAAGCATTTCCTGGCTCTCACTGTTGTAGACCTTGAAGTTGATATTCTGTGTCGGTATCAAGTCCTCGCCCCCTTACTCGAACAGCGTCGCGATCTGCGACACGTCGTACTCCAGTATGAATTCAAGCTCCTTCATGGCGGGCGGCGGCGTGATATATACGTGGAACCTCGCGATCCCTGCAAGGAGGTCTGTCGTCGGGTTGTCGTCAGGGTCGAACTCCACGTGCGGGTGCCCTATCAGGAACTCCCTCGACGCGAGGCCGTTAAGCCAGACGTTCACGGAGTCGATTATCGTCTCGATGTTGCGTTTTATCATCGGGATGTCGACCTTCTGATGGTACGTGAGGATAATGCTGTTTCCTATCCAGTTGAACATGCGCCTCACAGGTATCATGCTGTCCTTCACGTCAGTATTCGCCGGGTAGGCCGCAGTCTGGACGCCCCATGCCCTCCAGCCGCCTATCCAATTGACCGAGGTCGTGATCCCCTCGCCGTTGAGATAGTTGGCCTGTGTGTACATGTCGAGGTTTATCTCCTTGCCGTCCGCCAGCACGCATGAATCCATCTGAAGGTTGTGGTTCGAGAAAGCGGCGACCGGCACGTTGCTATGCTCGCTGTCCACCTTGCCCATGAGCCCGGCTACCTGAACCGACATGTGGAATATGTCATCGCCAAGCCTGACCTTCGGCCAGAAAACTATCTCCTTGTCGTAGACGAGGTTCTTCTGGTTCTTCCATTCCGGGGCGTCCGTGTAGTCTTTTACGCCGCCGGTGTCGCTGGGTATGTCCACCAGGGCCATTGCCTTGAACGCGCCACTCACCGCATTGGCCTTCGCGTACATGACCGCGGCGACTGCCGATTTCTCGCTGAATTTCGGCACCGCGATCTCGCCGATGACGAGCCTGTACTTCGGGAATATCGCATTGATGAGTTCCAGACCTTCATACGACTGTGTTTGGACGTTATAGCCGCCGATTATGTCATACTCGTCGACAAGGCTCGGGTCTATGACATCGAACTTCGCCCAAACGACGGTCGCCGAAGCCAGCGCCCCGCCGCTCAGAGCGTTGAGAACGGCCTTGCCGTCTTTGTTCCAGCCGAGGGAGTAGTCAGTCCCCGGTGTCAGCTCAGGCGCTTCTGTGTTGTCCGTCGCCGTCACCACGACCGAATCCAGTATCACGTCGTCTCCTAATACGACCTGCCCATCGTTAATTTCATAAGACGCTTTGGCTACGGCGGTCTTGTGTACCCTCGGATCCAATACGTTGATGAATATCGCGGGCGAAACAGCGAACAGAGCGAACTGCGAATAAATGCACTCCGGCAAAGTGTATTTGTCCCAAACGCGGCTGTCGCGAATGAACCCGAGCTTGTTCACGGCCTCGTCGTATTGATATGCAAGGATCGGATAGTTGACCTTTTTGTCCAGATCCTCAAGCCCCGTCTGCGACAAGTGCAGCGGCGCTGTCCCTATAAACACGGGTATCGCGCTGTCGCACGGGACGGGCGAGATCAGTGATGTCGGAACCTCGGAAATGTATACTCCATGCTTATACAGCATTTTCAATCTCCCCCCTGCGGCTCGATATAGCCTGATAGAGCCTGTTTTCCTCCGTGCCCTGCTCGCTGATCTTTCGCTGGGTCTCGGCAAGCTTGCTTACAGGGACGGTGAGCCTGCCAATCTCCGGGATTTTTCCTATAAGCGCCTCGATGTTTTTCGGCAGTCCTCCACGGTACAGAGATCCGGAGATTATCTTCGCCCTCGGGAGGGACGGCCCGCAGTATATGAGCGGTTCCCTTGATGTTCTCGGCGTTTCGCCTGGAGTCACATGTGCCTCGCTCTTGTCCTGCACTTGCGATCCGACCATGATATCGTCCGACAGGGGAGTCCCAGAGTCGTCTTTCGTCGTCTTAGCCATATTTTTTTCCTCCTTCGCCTTTTCCGTCAAAGCCTAGCCTGTAGTCGTTGTCAATTTCCAGTTCCTGCGCCTGGAGCCTTATGGCCCACTCAGTGATCATCTCTCCGAACCAGAACGGCCTTACGGATTCGTCGTATAACTCGTACTGAACCGGCAGCATGATTTTGTGCCGTTTCTCCAGTATTCTCGCCTTTTCGAAAAGCTGGCGGCTCCGCTCCAGGATGTTGATTGCCTGTTTCGGCCCCTCGGCGCACTCGTCCGACTCGTCAAAAACGCCCGCGCTGATTACCACTGTCAGCGTCCCCCATAAATCCCCTTCATTGCCGCCCATGAACTTGACCGGCCTGATTACAACGGCAGGAAATATCATCCTTGCTTCGTTGCGGGTATACCCTCCGTCTTCGAGCGGCTCGTCGTCCTCGGGATCTAGCGCCGTCAGCTCGTTGCCGTCGGCATCCTCCGGTCTGGGCCGCATCGACTGTGCCCCGGGCTGGGGGAGACTCATCTGGTAAAAACGGATGCCTGTTTCCCCTCCATCCGGAGAGGGGAGTCTGACCTTTTCAAAGCCTTCGCGCAAAAAACGCTCTATCGCGTCGCATGTATCGAGCGGCGTCATGAATTCTCCCCCTATGTTTTATGCTAGAATGATTTTGACGGACTTCCGGCGCGGCAGGGAGCCGGCGAGTGACAAGGTCTTCCCTCGGGAAGGGGTGATTCGATGCCGAAAGGCGGGAATTTCCTTCCGGATAACAAACAGAGGAGCAAGACCGACATCCTCACCAAGGCCATTGGTCTTGCTCCTCTGCTCGAAGTTCTTATCCGAATTCTTGAGTTAGCGCTCAAGATATTCCGGATAATCAACTGATCCGGGAGGATCGTAACACTGGCCCGCCCTACCGTCAAGGGCGGCCATTCTTTTTTCAAAAAATGCTCGTCCGCTCACTTCCCGCCCTTGAAAAGAAAATTAATCTGGTGGTAGAGTTCTTTATGGAGGCGTCTGTTAGCTCTATGCCTGATAAAGTCAAGAACTTTATCATTTCCGAGCATTTGCGGTACTGACAGGCCAAAAAATTCTTTTATCTCGGGAAGCCCATTCTCGGTCGTTTCGCCAGTTCGCCTCCAAATGCCTTTGTGCCCACTTTTCATCCTAGCAATAAACCCTCCAGGGAATTCCGCTCTCGTCCCGAATTTAACACCAGCAATAACGGTTTTGCGGTTGCTGACTTTCACTCCCTTTTGTTTGGGCGGCTTTTTGGGTGACACGAAAAAATTATACAGTCCTATCGTGCTTCCAGTTGAAAAAATTATAGCCTTTAATTTTTTAGGGGTTGCGCGCTGGATCTGTATTGTTTTTCTGACGGCCACCGGTTTTATTTCATACAACTCACAGACCGCTTTCACCGCGTCCGTCCTCGCACCCTCGACCGCCCTGTTTATTGCCCTTGCAATTGCTTTCTCCGCGCCGCCGGGGATATGGAGCAGAGTGTCCTTCACTGCATGCAGTTGCTTCTCGTCGAGCGAAATGTCAATCGAGATCATCTTACAGCACCCGCTTTAAGCGTTATCTCATGCACTCCATCATAAAGGATCGAGCCCTGCACGTACAGTTTCCGCCCGTCAACCGTCAGCGCCTGCCCGATCCGTGGCGCCCCGCCGTATTCGTCCTCGCGGATAAAAAGAAGATACAGGTCGCTTTGCAGGCCGGCCATGATGGATGAGCCCTTGCCGCTGTCGCGTCCGGAGTCTATCGCGGCGATGGCCGTGTCGTAGCGGTCGAACACGCACAGGATTTTAGACCCGTTGACGGAATGGTAACCGGCAAGCTCGAGGTCATTGAACCACACCGCGCGCTTCGTCAGGTCATTTGCCGCGTCTTCCTTTAGGCTTCCCGCCGACACCGTCCCGGGTTTCTCCGTCGCGAGATTCGGGAATATCTCCTCCAGCGGGGGATAATCCGCCGTCATCTGCGGTCACCTCCGATGCGTCCGCTCCGCTCTCGTCCTCGCCACCGTCCGTGTCCTCGTCGTCAGGAATCTCGAGGATCGCCCCAAGACGCAAGAGACGCGCAACATCTCCGTCATGCAGCGGGACAGGCTCTCCGGGTCGGTATGTCCTGCCGTCCGCGCCCTGCACCTGCCCGCCTTTCGTCACTACGTACATGTCACGCCACCACCCTCACTGCCCAGCCGTCCACGTTGACAGGCATCGGCAGCGGGCGGGCGCTGAGCCTTAACGTCCTCGTCGAGGAATCCTCGTCCGAGAACACCTGCGGCACGCGCGGAAGCGCGACGGTGTGAAATTCCTTGCCCACTAGGAACGTTATCGCGCCGTAGA
Source organism: Synergistaceae bacterium (assembly GCA_031290815.1). Classification (GTDB taxonomy): domain Bacteria; phylum Synergistota; class Synergistia; order Synergistales; family Synergistaceae; genus JAIRWR01. Next base: position 4,887 of record JAISLO010000036.1, read on the forward strand.
ACATGCGGCCCTGCGTCGTGGTGGACGCGAACAGAACCTCGTTGTCGGGAATGAAAGGCGTCATCTGCTTCGTGACCGGATCCATGAAAGACGCGTCGTATGTGTAGATGTCCGCGCCGACGAGCGGCAGGTGGCCAAAGAAGCGCACCAGCGGCTCCTTTATGACCGGTTCGATAGTCCCGAAGTTGAGGCGCATTATATCGTAGTATTTCAGGAAATTCGGGTGGTCTATGAGCAGCATGGCTGTCTCTGAACGCATGAGCAGGACGTTCGGATCGATCCCGCTGTCCTCGACTATCTTCTTGCGCCATGAGGCGAGCTGCTCGAAAGGCTTCGCAGCAGGGTTTGTCCAAAGGTCATTTCCGGTGAGGACGACCCTGTTGGTGAATTTGTAGTCTACGTGCTGTTCCACCTTGCTTCCGGAATCGACCTCCCCATCGATGTCTATCGCGCCCTTGAAAAGCAGCTCGCGGCACATCCACTCCTCGCGCAGAGATATCGCGCGGTCAAGGTAGTTATAGTCCTCGGCCTGAATCTCCACGGCTCTCTGCTCCGGTGTTTTGGACGAATAAATTTCCTCTCCGATTCCCCTGTTGGTTAAATTCTCAGGGGTGATGACGCGCTCAGGCGATATCTTCGGCACCGACAGTGTGCGCGTCTCGAACCCTCCGCGCTCCATAGGGATCCCGCCGACGCGCGGAGCGACGAAGGGTGCCATTGCCAGGTTGCCCTTGTAGTAGTCGAAGTCGATTTTTTCAGTCAGGAATGTCCTGTTCCCTCCGCCGAAAAACGTCCTTCTCAAAAAAGTGGGTAGGGGAGGGGTATCCTTTACCGCCTCTATCATGGTTCTGGTCTCGTCGATCGATATCTGGCCGCTCATCAGTGTATCCCGCCTTCCATGTCAATGGATGCGCTGAGATGCATGTTCAGCTTCCGCATCTCCAGCTCGTGATCCTGCCAAGTGTCTGTCCCTCCGAAAATAAGCGAGCCTCGGATGAAGAATCCGGCACTGTACGCGATTGCGCTTATGGGGTCGCCCTCAGACGCGCCCGTGTCGATGTCCTCGGCAAGGATACAGTCAGGCGATGCCCTGTCCGGTACGCTCGCCTCGCCTACCGTCACCGTGTGCGAAGAATCGACAGTGACCGCTGAGCCATTGGCGAGAATTGAAAGTACGGTTCCGCGCTTCATCAGGCCCTGCCCCGCCGCCAGATGTACTCCCTTATGCTGGATAGGAAATCGAGGCCCCGCTATCAGGTTGTCTTGCGTGCTTGTGCCGAGATCGTTCATTAACTCCCTGCTCATTTAACCTCCCTGCCTTTCTCAATGGATTCTTTGAGTGCTTTCGCTTTTTCCGCGAAGGCGTCGGCATTTTTGAGCGCCGCGCCGTTATTGACAGCCGAGAGAACGTTCACGCCGGAATCGTCCGCGTCGGACTTCCGCTCATCGAAAGCCTTCGTCCCAGCCAGTATGCCGGCCTTGATTATCTCAACCGCTGCCTGTTCCGGGGATATCCCAGTCTCGTACTTTGCCTTGGCGATAATAGCCTCAGCGCCCGGCACGTGAAGACCGTCAAGCGCCTTGATCCTATCGCGCTCCGCCTTGACAGCCTTCTCTATTTCCTCCGCGCTGGCACTACTGGAAATGCCCGGCGCTGCTTCCGGCGCTTTCTGAGTGTCCTGAGCGGCATTGCCAGCCAGCCCGTTCTCCTTTGTCGAATCCAAATCTTTCCCCTCCATTTCTTTTTTTAGCCCTTCCGGAACGTTCCTGTATCCGGTCAGGTCGAATTCCACGTTTCCTACCGCCACTACGCCAGGCTTGACCGACGCCGCAGCCATCAACGGGGCTTCCACGATGTCGGCGAATCCCTTCTCTGCGGCCTCATCGGCTGTGAACCATGTCTCGTCGTCGAGCATTGTTATCAGCTCGTCCTTCGGCAGCCCCGTTTTGTCCTGATACGCCGCGATCATCGAGTCGCGCATCTTGTCGAGGACATCAGCCGCTTTCCTGAGATCCCTGGCGTCGCCGCTGATCCCGGACGAGGGATTGTGGATCATCATCATGGCGTTGCCCGGCATGATTACCGTATCTCCGGCCATCGCCACGACCGATGCGGCTGAAAGCGCGAATCCGTCCACATACACGGTCACTTTCGCCTGGTGCTGCTTCAGGATCGAGTAGACAGTGAAGCCTGCCGAGACGTGTCCCCCGTAGCTGTTGATGTGGACGTGAAGGTTTTTCACGTCACCCAGGGATTTCAGCTCGTCGATAAAGGCCTTCGGCGTAATGTCTTCGTCCCACCACGAGTCCTCAAGAAGGTAGCCGTAGATCCGTATCTCCCCGACCTGTTCCTCTTCGCCCGCGTCATTCCTCGCCTTCGCCGTTTTCATCGTCCAAAACGGCGTCTTTCCCTTCATTTCCGTCGTTTCCTTCACCGGCATTACCTGAATCGCCTCCTTTAGCCAAAAGGGGTCGTCAACATTTTTTCGGACAGGAAGTTAAGCAGCTAGTTTTCCATTGCCGCGATACCAATTTTTCAGCCACTCCATCGGGCTGATATATCCTAGGCGCTTTTGTACTCTCC
>JAISLO010000037.1 GCA_031290815.1 Synergistaceae bacterium
TGTCGACATTGCCGTCCGTCAGCGCCTTGAACACGGAATGCTGAGTGCTCTCCATGAGATCTATTATAATCGTTTTCTTTGGATGGAGCGACACGAACTCCGCAAGAACATTGGTAATGTTGTATGCTGAGACCACCGGGATAGATACTTAGGAAATATTTTCGTGCCAAATTTGGCACGAAAATTTGAAAGTTGCTTTTCCAGTTTATCTGGGATAGGGTTTATAGCAATTTTACCCGGCATGAACAGCGTCAATCAGCGCAATATCTATTGGATTCGGATTCAAGCATAATCAATACTTATTACGTTATATTCCCATGTAGGCTTTTCTCACCTCGTCGGACTCGAGAAGCTCCTTGGCCGAGCCGCTTCGGACTATTCTGCCCACCTTGATCACGTAGCCTCGGCTCGAAATTTCCAGGGCTTCCTGCACCATCTGCTCCACCAGCAATATCGTAACGCCCTTTTTGTTTATCTCCACGACCGACTCCAACACCTTCTCCACCAGACTGGGCATGAGCCCCAGAGAAAGTTCGTCCAGCATGAGCAGTTTGGGCGCGCTCATCAAACCACGCGCTATGGCGCACATCTGCTGTTCGCCGCCGCTCATCGTCTGGGCCAGTTGGAGTTCACGCTCCTTCAATATCGGGAACAGGGCGAAGACCTCTTCGAGCCGGCCTTCGATCACACTCCTCTCCCGCTCCTTGAACGCGCCGAGCTCCAGGTTCTCGCGTACCGTCAGGTTCGCGAACAGCCTTCGTCCCTCCGGCACGTAGCTTATACCTTTATATATGATTCGATTGGCTGGGGATCCTGTAATATCCTCGCCCTCGAACGTTATTCTTCCGCTCTCGGGACGAAGCAGCCCGGCTATGGATTTCATCAGGGTTGACTTTCCGGCTCCGTTCGCGCCTATTATGGCTGCTATCTCGCCGCGGTTCACGTAGAGCGTCGCGCTCTCTATGGCCCGAATGCCCTCATAGTGACACGATATGTTATCGACCTCGAGGATTTTTTCGCCCGATCCGCTCATGTCCGCGCCTCGGTCTCCGCGTTCGCCATTGCGACGCGCTTGCTGTACTTCTCGCCGAGGTAAGCCCTTATGACATCCTCGTTTCTCGATATCTCTCCAGGCGGGCCCTCCGCGATCTTAACTCCGCCGCTCAACACGACGACCTTGTCCGATATGGGCATTATCGCCTCCATTATGTGCTCCACCATGAGTATGGTCTTGCCCTCCTCCTTCAGCTTCACGATCACGGAGACCATCTCCTTCACCTCCGTCGATGTGAGGCCGGCTACGGACTCGTCCAGCAGAATGAGCTTGGGCTGGGTGGCGAGCGCGCGCGCTACTTCGAGGCGCTTCTTGTTGCCGATCGTCATGGCCCCGGCCGGCCTGTCACGCCACTCCTCCAGAAAACAGAGCTCGATGCAGCGCTCAGCCGTCTCCATCGCCCTGTCGCTGTCGGAACAGTGGAGATACGCTCCGACCATCACGTTCTCGAGAACGGTCATATCGGAGAGCGGGCGGACCACCTGAAACGTCCTGGTGAGACCCATCCTCGCTATTTTATACATGGGCTGTCCGGTTATGTCGGCACCGAGAAATGTCACGCGACCGGCCGTCGGTCTGTACATTCCGGAGACGCAGTTGAAGAGCGTCGTCTTGCCCGATCCGTTCGGGCCGATGAGGCCGACTATCTGCCCCTCGCCGACCGTGAAGGACACGTCCTTGTTGGCCGCGAGAGAGCCGAATTTCATGGTCAATCCTTGAACTTCAAGAAGCGGCATTGTCGTCTCCGCCTTTTTTCGCCGTTTTTCCGGCCTTGCCTGAAAACTCGCCGATAAAACCCATGATCCCCCTCGGCTGACGCATCATCATGAATATTATCAACAGCCCGTAAATCATCTGGTCGACGCCTGGACCGAGCGAGGCGAGATACGTCCTGGTGTACTCCTGAAGCGGAATGAGAACGGCCGCGCCCAGCAGCGGGCCCCAGAACGTGCCCATTCCTCCGAGGATCGTTATGAGCACGAACTTCATCGACATGTCCAGGGATACGACCATGGGAGGATCCACCCTGTAGTTGTACTGAGCGAAGAACGCCCCGCAGAGCGCCGCGAAGAACGCGGAGAGCGCCATTGCCATGAGTTTGACGAGCGAACTGTTCACCCCCAGGGATTCGGCGGTCTCCTGCCCCTCCCTCACGGCCCTCATGTAATAACCGAGGCGGGTCCTCTCCATCCGGCGCACAACGCCGAACACCAGCACGAAGAGGACGAGCGCTCCAGCGTAATATCCGGTCTTGTCGCTCGACCACAGAAAATACTTCCACGAATCATCCATTATGGGATAGTCGAGCCCCAGAGCCCCGCCTATCCAGTCCCACACGAGGAAGAGCCTGCCGAATATTTCGACGATGGCGAAAGTCGCTATGGCGAAGTAATGCCCCCTCAGCTTGAAGCAGGGCCAGCTTATGACTGCGCTCACGGCGGCCGCGAGAATCGCTCCGATGATGACGCCGGGCCAGGGAACGGTCCCGTACTTCACCATCGCCATCCCAGCCCCGTATGCCCCTATGCCGAAGAAGACCGAATGCCCGAATGACACCTGGCCGCAGTAGCCGCCAAGTATGTTCCAGCTCTGAGCCATGCTGGCGTAGAGCAGTATCAGGACGAGCACGTGGGCGTAAAACCTGTTGCCTATCGCGCCAGGGATTACGGCAAGGAGCGCAAGCGCGGCCACGAGCGCGATCCACACCCTGCCCTCGACGGATCTGTTTTTGCCTGCCGGCTCAACCATTGCCCGTCACCACCCGAAGAGCCCCTTGGGCCTTATGAGGATCACGACGATGTAGAGGGCGAAGACCGCGACATACTTGATTACAGGGGCGATGTAGAACCCGGCGAACGACTCCACGAGGCCGATCAAAATCGCCGCGCACAGCGCCCCGGGGATGCTGCCGAATCCGCCGAGCGCCACCACCACGAACGCTATGAGGCTGAAGAGCGTACCAACCTCAGGAAAGACGGCGAGGTACGACGCCATAAAGCCCCCCGCGATGCCGACGCAGGCGCCGCCAAGCCCGAACACGAGAGTGAATATCCTCTCCGTGTCTATGCCCATCAGCTCTGCGGCCTCCTTGTCCATCGCGGTCGCCTGTATGGCCCACCCCGTCCTCGTCCTCTTAACGAAGTAATAGAGCACATACAGCATCACGAGCGAGAAGAGCGAGGCCGCAAGCTGCGGCGCTGGAATCGCCATGCCGAAGAAATTAAAGACCATGCCCTCCAGGAATGTACCGGAGAGAAGCCTGAAGTTCGGGGTGAACATGTTCAGACAGAAATTTTTCAAAAAGATGGAGAGCCCAAATGTCGCAAGAAGCGGCGCCATGGCGGACTTGCCGATGCAGCGCCTGACCACGACCTTGTAGGAGACGGCGCTCAGCAAAAATAAAAACGCCCCCGTGAGCACCCATGAGATGAGCGGATCCAGCCCGATGAGCACACCAACCCAGTAACACACATACATGGCCGCCATCAGGAACTCCCCGTGCGCGAAGTTGATGACGTCCATAACCCCCCATATCAGGCTGAGCCCCGCGGCGACAAGGCCGTATATGGCTCCGTTCATGAGTCCGTCCGCAAGGACCTGAGCAAAGTCAGTCAAAACCCGGCCTCCGTTCGAATATTCATCACGCGGTTTCTTACGAGGCTCCGCCGCAGATGCCGGCGGAGCCTTTCGTCAATCGGCTGGAACCTTCGGAAATTCCCAGTCGCTATCTCTTATCCCAAGCCGGGAACGGATATGTCAGCTCCGAGTCCGCGTAATCCTTGGGGAAGACGGTGAGATACTTCTGGTCCACTATCTGCGTGATGACCGTAAACGCCTTGTTGTTTTGACCGCCGGGAGAGAAGGCGACCTGCCCTGAGAGCGAAAGCGGAGACGGGAACGTCTCGCTTCTCAGTATATTGACGACCTTCTCGGTGTCGGCCGCTCCAGCCTTCTCTATGGCCTGAGCGAGCACGTGCAGACAGACGGACTCCTGTATGGAGTCGGAGTCGAGCGGGAATCCGGTCTTGCTTCGGTATATCTCCTGCGCGGGAAGGGCCGCCTTCATGTAGACCTCGGCTATCTCCGGGGAGTAGCCCATGCCGCCCATGAAGAAGTTGCCGTCGGAGCCGAGCTCCTTGTTTATCGACGGGTTCTGGTAGCCGGTACAGTAGTTGATGAAGATCTTGGGAGCCCAGTTGGACTGCTTCATCGTGCGGGCCATGAGCGAGTAATCGCTTCCGAGCGCTGCCCCGAAAACGACGTCCGGGTTTGTGGACTTGAGCTTCTGGATCTCGCTGTTCATGTTCGTCGCGCCGACGGTGAACGGCACGTCAGCCACGACCTCGATGCCTATCGTCGCCGCCGCCTTCTTGCCCTCGATAGCGGCGTGCTTGCCAAACTCGGAGTTCTCGTAGAGGAGGCCCAGCGTCTTTATGCCCGCGCCCTTGTTCTTGTTGAGGTAGTCGATGTAATCGACGAACTCCTTTGACTCGATCGCGTCGGTCGCCGCAGTGCGGAAGAAATAGTTGAACCCGCGTTCCGTGAGCTCGGCAGAACTCGACGCCCCGCACATGAAGATCTTCTTGAGACGCTCCGCCACAGCGCTCGCCGGCTTGCTCGCCGAGCTGTTGTACGACCCGATTATGGCGAATACGTTCTCCTGATTGAACAGCCGTTCAGCCTCCGACTTGGCGACGTCCGGCTTGCCCTGGTGATCTCCCGGCACTATCTCGATCTTGTAGCCGTCGAGCAGGCCTTCCTTCTCGGCAAGCGGAAAGTCCTTGAAGTCATGCTTTCCGTTGATGATGTCGGCCGCGGTCTGTACCGCAGCGAGGCAGTTCTGACCGGACACGGCCGCCGGCCCCGTCAGAGGGAACAACGCCCCTATCTTGATGACCTTCTCCTCAGCCGCGAAAGCCGATCCGCACACAACCGACAGGATCAAGGCCGACAGCGCGAACAAAAGCATGACGCGGCGCTCCAAAATACCATTCATCAGTCTCTTCGCGAACATCAATATCACTTCCTTCAATAAAGTATTATAATATTATATAGGTGGGACTTGATAAACATAGCCTCAAAAAGATGTTTTGTCAATAAAAAAGTTCACAATTATCCTTCCCCGTCCGCTCCCTTGACAGCAGTAATTTGCATGATATACTAAAACTAGTAATGTATATTAATATAATATGGATTAAGGGTATTTTGATTGGCGCTCATTTCATACCAAATCTCAAGGACGAGGGAATGTTCCTTGATGGGCGGCGAAGGCAAACTCAGACGAGCAGGGGAGGAAGGAGGGATAGTCAGGCAGCAGGCATATAAGTGAGCCAAGTGGGACCAATCCCTTTTGATGGGGTTGGCGGTGCCTTGAGATTTAATTAGATGAAGGGGGAAAATATTCATGAAGTACATGTCCTTTTTGAAAAAACTGCCGCCCACAGTGTTAACGCTGGCGGTAATGCTGGGTCTGTTCGCGGGATACGCCGCGAAAGGCGGCGGGGCCTCGCCTGCCATTGCGGCTGCCGGCAAGACATCTCAGGCCGTGGAGATCACAAATGTATCTTATGATCCCACTCGTGAGCTGTACGCGGTGTATAATAAACTGTTTCAGGAGTACTGGAAGGGGAAGACCGGGCAGGATGTGACCATCACGCAGTCTCACGGCGGTTCCGGCAAGCAGGCCCGTTCCGTTCTGGAGGGCAATGACGCCGATGTTGTGACTTTGGCCCTGGAGCATGACATAGGCGAACTGGAAAAGGCCGGACTGATCGACGCGGGCTGGGTGGGCGAATTGCCGGGAAACAGCGCGCCGTACACCTCCACCATTGTTTTTCTGGTGCGCAAGGGGAACCCGAAAAAGCTGAACGACTGGGATGACATCGTGAAGCCAGGCGTCGAAATTATCACGCCGGACCCGAAGAGCTCTGGAGGGGCGCGGTGGAACTTCCTCGCCGCGTGGGGATACGCGATAGATCTTTACGGCGGCGACGAGGCGCGCACAAAGCAGTTCCTCAAGGATCTGTTCGGCAACGTGACGGTGCTTGATTCCGGCGCGCGCGGCTCCACCACCACGTTCGTAGAGAACGGGCAGGGCGACGTGCTGCTTGCGTGGGAAAACGAGGCGTTTCTCTCGATCAAAGGCCATCCCGGAGAATTTGAAATCGTGACGCCAAGCATCAGCATACTGGCGCAGCCGTCCGTCGCGGTGGTCGATGAGGTCGCGAGGAAACGCGGCACGGAAGAGGTCGCTAAGGCATATCTCGAGTATCTCTATTCGGACGAGGCGCAGCGCCTGGAGGGCCGGAATTTCTACAGGCCTTCCAATCCGAAAATCCTCGAAGAGTTTTCGGATACCTTTAACCTGAAACTGAAGCTGGTGAACATAGACGATGACTTCGGAGGCTGGGCGGCGGCAACCGAAAAATTCTTCGCGGACGGCGCGATCTTCGACCAGATTTACAAAAAGTAGCATGGCTGCTGACAGGCTGAAACCCGGGGGCGGCGGCCCCAGGGTTTCAGTGTTGCCAAAGTGACCTGATGGGGGAATGAATTACGATGTTCAGCATTAAGCGCGGACAAAGCAGCAGCATCATACCAGGGTTTGGCCTTTCAATTGGCATCACCCTCACCATGCTGAGCCTGCTTGTGCTCATCCCTCTGCTCTCGGTTTTGCTGACCCTTTCGGGCACGACATTTGAGGTATTCTGGAAAACCGTGACCGACACGCAGATTATCGCCACGTATAAAGTGACATTCTCCTGCGCGCTCGCCGCGTCCCTTGTCAATTTGATTTTCGGGATCATGCTGGCCTGGGTTCTGGTGCGCTACGAGTTTCCGTGCAAACGGATCCTCGACGGCCTGATCGAGCTGCCTTTCGCCCTGCCCACCGCTGTCGCCGGCATCACCCTGACGACACTGTACTCAGACAAGGGCTGGATTGGCTCGCTGTTTGACAAAATCGGCGTTAAAATCTCCTATACCACGACGGGCATCACCATAGCCATGATTTTTATAGGGATACCTTTTATCGTGCGCTGCATCCAGCCTGTGCTGGAAAAACTGGACAGGCAGTACGAGGAAGCGGCTTTTGTGTTGGGCGCTTCCCGCCCTAGGACTTTCTTCAAAGTTATTCTGCCGGAGATCGTTCCAGCCGCTCTCTCGGGATTCGGTCTGGCCTTTGCCCGCTGCATCGGGGAGTATGGCAGCGTCGTGTTCATCGCGGGTAATATACCGTACAAGACGCAAATCACCCCTCTGATCATCATGAACAAGCTGGAGCAGTTCAATTACGCCGCCGCCACGTCCGTCGCGCTGGTCATGATTATCTTCGCTTTTGTGATTCTGTTTCTGATCAACTCGCTGCAAAGCTGGATCAGCCGGATCGCGAGGGGATAACAATATGCGGCGGGTAATTCTCAGCAAAGCGGGACCAGACGGACCGCGACGGGATAATAATATGCGGCCGTCAATTATCAAATGGACTTTGATCTCGCTGTGCGTTCTGTTCATCGTCATCATGCTGATTCTGCCTCTCGCCACGGTGATCGTGTACGCTCTGCGGCAAGGATGGGAGACATTCCGGGACGCGGTCTTGGACGAATACGCGGTCAAGGCGTTGAAGCTGACCCTTTTGTCGGCCGTCTTGGCGGTGTCAGTCAATACATTCTTCGGCCTGTTCGCGTCCTGGGCAATCACAAAATTTCATTTCAGGGGAAAACAGATCCTCACGACGCTGATTGACATCCCTTTCTCCATATCTCCTGTGATCGGTGGACTCGTTTTTATACTGATATTCGGGCGTATCGGCTGGGCTTACCCGTTTCTGACGGCTCATGGCGTTAAAATAGTGTTCGCTGTGCCCGGGATCGTGCTGGCAACCATATTCGTGACCTTCCCGTTCGTTTCCCGCGAACTCATCCCGCTGATGCAGTCTCAGGGGAAAGAGGAAGAAGAGGCCGCTGCGCTCATGGGGGCGTCGGGCTTTCACATATATCGGAAGATCACGCTGCCGCACATCAAATGGGGGCTGTTATATGGGGTTATCCTCTGCTCGGCGCGGGCGATAGGAGAATTTGGCGCTGTTTCAGTGGTGTCTGGGCATCTGAGGGGAAAAACCAACACGCTGCCGCTGCACGTTGAAATTTTGTTCAACGAATTTAATTTGACCGCGGCCTGCGCCGTCTCATCCATATTGGTGTTTTTGGCGGTGGTGATCCTGATACTGCGAAACATCGCCGAATTTCGGGTAAAGAAGGAGACGCGCTGACATGTATGTGGAGTTGAAAAATATCAGTAAGCGCTTTGGCGATTTTCAGGCCTCGGACGATGTCTCCTTCGGGATAGAGAAAGGCAAGCTGGTTGGGCTTCTCGGACCATCCGGGAGCGGAAAGACGACTATTCTGCGCATGATAGCCGGGCTTGAACGCCCGGACTCCGGAGACATATTCATCGATGGGGTTCGCGTCAACGACATGGAGGCGAGCAGCCGAGGCATCGGGTTTGTGTTTCAAAATTATGCGTTGTTCCGGTATATGACGGTGTTTGGCAATATCGCGTTCGGGCTCGAGGTGCAAAAACACGGCAAAAAATACATTAAAGAACGGGTCGGCGAACTCATCCGTCTCACCCAGCTAGAAGGCTTGGAAAAAAGGTACCCGCACCAGCTTTCGGGCGGGCAGAAACAGCGAGTCGCCTTTGCCCGAGCACTCGCCCCGAACCCTCACCTGCTTTTGCTCGACGAGCCGTTTGCGGCGATTGACGCGAAGGTGCGCAAGGAATTGCGCTCCTGGCTGAGGGAAACCATCGCCAAGGTGGGGATAACCAGTATTTTTGTCACGCACGACCAAGACGAGGCCGTGGAGGTGGCTGACGAAATCATCATAACGAACAGAGGCCGCGTGGAGCAGATTGGCTCCCCCGCGCGGATTTACAAAAACCCTGCGACTCCCTTTGCGGCGCAGTTCATCGGCGAATCCTCGGTTTTGGAGAACTACGCTTCCCTGCGCGGTTTTCATTATGTCGCAGGTTTTGACAAGGCCGTCATACGTCCAGAGTTTATCGGGATTTTCAAACCGGGCAAGGAGCTTTACCCCAACGCCTCCGTGGAAGGCCGTGTGGAGGATATTTTATTTCGCGGCAATATCTTGGAGGTGCGTTTAGATGTCGGCGGTTCGCGCATGACAGCATATCGCTCCTTGGAGGATCCGGAACTCCACGTAAATGAACGCGTCAGCGTACTTGTTTACAGGCTTTTTCTGTACAACCAAGAACAGGTGCGCCTGATCGAAAACGATGTGATCAGTGAGAAAGATTCCGTGTTCATTTAAGGACTCTGCCGAAATGATATGACCTACGATTTCTCGGAAAGCGGGAATGCCACATGGGCGGAAGACAACTGACAGTTAAACGGCTCTCCGCGGATTTTCTGATCATAGGCGGAGGGACGGCGGGATGCGGCGCGGCGCTCTCTTTTTGTGGGGTTTCCGGCGGGAGCGTGCTGATCATCGAAAAGGCGAATATCGAGCGCAGCGGATGCCTCGCTGCCGGGGTAAACGCTCTGAACGCCTATATACTTCCAGGACAGACGCCAGAGGATTATGCCGACTACGTCCGGCGCGACGCGGAGTACATCATCCGGGAGGATTTGGTTCTGACGATGGCCGAAGGGCTGAATCGCGCCGCTCGCCGCCTCGAAGAACTGGGGCTCACGATTTTAAAGGATGCGGACGGAAATTACGCGGCGCGGGGGAAGCGCAACATCAAGATAAACGGCGAGAATATCAAGCCTCTCCTCGCCGGTGCGGTGCGGAAGGCTCCTAGGATTGCCGTTCTGGAGAGGGCTGCCGCGATCGGATATATCGTCCGAGACGGCAGGGTTCTGGGAGTTTACGCCATCGGAACCGACGAGCCCGTTTTGTATGCCGTGAGAGCAAAAGCGGTGCTGTGCGCAACGGGCGGCGCGGCCGGACTGTACAGGCCAAACAATCCGGGATTTTCGCGGCACAAAATGTGGTATCCACCCTTTAACACGGGGGCCGGATACGCGATGGGAATACGGGCCGGCGCGGAGATGACCACTTTTGAAATGCGCTTTATCGCGCTGCGGTGCAAGGACACCATTGCGCCGACCGGGACGCTTGCGCAGGGCGTGGGCGCGAAACAGGTCAACGCACTAGGCGAGGCCTACGAAGAAAAATACGGCGTTACGACTTCCCAGCGAGTCCACGGCACGGCGCGGGAAAACGCGGAGGGACGCGGGCCGTGTTATCTGCGCACCGTCGGAATCACGCCTGATCAGGATGAGGAATTGTACCGCGCATATCTCAACATGTCTCCGAGCCAGACTCTGAAATGGATTGAGAGCGGGCTTGCGCCAAGCGCGCAAAACGTGGAGATCGAGGGGACGGAGCCTTATATCGTCGGCGGGCATACCGCCAGCGGCTATTGGGTGGACACGGACAGGGAAACTACGATCGGGCGCCTGTTCGCGGCCGGCGACGTGGCCGGCGGCTGTCCGCAAAAATATGTCACCGGCGCGCTTGCGGAGGGCGAAATCGCGGCAAGATCCGCTTTGAAATATATGCACGACGCATGGCCCTCATTGAGCGCGGCGGAAACTGACGCGCTGCGGCACGGACTGGAGGAGATCTTGAACCGAGCGCCGGCCGCCGATACGGAGGATTCTCTGGAAGCCGAAATGCAGGCCGTGATGGACGAATATGCCGGCGGCATAGGCGCCGGGTACGCCTTTTCGGAAGCCAGTCTCGCAGCAGCGGCGCGAAAAATCAGGGACATCGAATCTCGGAGCGAAAAACTCGCGGCGAAAGATATGCGGGAGCTTGTTTACATTTTTGAACTCCGCGACAGATTGACTGTCTGCGCATCCGTCATCGCTCAACTGGCCGCGCGGCGCGAAACGCGCTGGCACAGCTTCGCCGAAAATACCGACTATCCGGAAAAAAGCGGGCAGTGGCTGAAATTCGTCAATTCGCGGCTTGAAAACGGCGAAATCAGGATCATCTTACGCGATTTGGTAAAACGAGGCGATCGATATGAGCATTGAGATTCTGACGGAAAAATGCACGGGCTGCGGCGCTTGTGCCCGCGTCTGTCCCGGAAGCCTCATCAAAACGGGCGAGCGGGGCGTTTTTATCGAACGCCCCGAACGCTGCTGGGGCTGCGCCTCCTGCCTGAAGGAATGCCCTGCGGAGGCAATACTGCTGTATCTCGGCGCGGACATAGGAGGACTCGGAGGGAGGATGTCCGTCCGGCGAGAGGGGACGCGGCTCCGCTGGCGCGTCGAGAAACCGGATGGAACGGCACGGACGATTACGACGGACGCTAAGCAGTCAAACAGGTATTAGGGGGCGCTAAAGTGACTCATTTGGACGAATTGGAAGCGGAGGCTATTTATATTTTCAGGGAGGTCGCGGCGGAGTGCGAGCGCCCGGTGATGCTTTATTCCATAGGCAAGGACAGCTCGGTCATGCTTCACCTGGCCCTGAGGGCATTTTTTCCTGAGAAGCCGCCGTTCCCGCTGCTGCATATCGACACGGGCTGGAAGTTCCGGGACATGATCGAGTTCCGGGACAGAAAGGCGGCGGAGCTTGGCTTGAACATGCTTGTCTATAAAAATGAGGAAGCGGCGGCGCGGGGAATCAACCCTTTCGACCACGGCGCGGCGTACACCGACCTCATGAAAACGCAGGCGCTTCGCGACGCGCTCACGAAGCATAATTTCACCGCGGCCTTCGGCGGCGGGCGGCGTGACGAGGAAAAATCCCGCGCCAAGGAGCGCGTTTTTTCCTTCCGCAACGAAAATCACGCCTGGGAGCCGAAAAACCAGCGGCCCGAGATGTGGAAGCTGTACAACACCATAATCAACAAAGGCGAGAGCATCCGCGTTTTCCCGATCTCCAACTGGACGGAGCATGACATCTGGCAATACGTGAGGCGCGAGGGCATTGACATCGTGCCGCTGTATTTCGCTCGTGAGCGCCCGGTCGTCAGGCGTGACGGCAACATCATAATGCTCGACGACGAGCGGATCAAACTGCGTCCCGGAGAGAGCGCCGAAAGATTGCGCGTCCGATTTAGAACGCTTGGCTGTTATCCGTTGACAGGCGGCTATGAATCGGACGCCGACACGCTCGACGCGGTGATCGAAGAAACGCTGGCCGCGGCGACGAGCGAGCGCACAAGCCGGGTAATTGACAATGAGGCTGCTGGCAGCATGGAACGGCGCAAGCGGGAGGGGTATTTTTAAGTGAACGGGCTTTTGAAATTCATCACCTGCGGCAGCGTGGACGACGGCAAATCCACGCTGATCGGACATATCCTGTACGACGCCAAGCTGCTCTACGCCGACCAGGAACAGGCGCTCATCCTGGACAGCCAGGTGGGCAGCCGAGGAGGTAAAATCGATTATTCCCTGCTTTTGGACGGTCTGATGGCCGAGCGGGAGCAGGGGATCACGATTGATGTAGCATACCGCTATTTTACGACAAGCGCGCGCGGTTTTATCGTTGCCGACACGCCGGGGCACGAGGAATACACGCGCAATATGGCGGTCGGCGCTTCTTTCGCGGATCTGGCGGTGATTCTGGTGGACGCCTCGCGAGGGGTGCTCGCGCAAACGCGCCGGCACGCCAGGATATGCGCGCTGATGGGGATCCGGCGCTTTGTGTTCGCCGTCAATAAAATGGATCTGATCGGTTTTGACAAAGCGGCGTTTGACGCGATAGAGCTCGACATCACGCGGCTTTCCGCAGAGCTTGGACTGCGTCATGTTACGGTCATCCCTCTTTCGGCGACCGAAGGGGACAATGTGACGAAACAGTCAGACCGAATCCCGTGGCATAAAGGGCCTGCCCTGCTGCCATTTCTGGAGACGACGGACATATCGCCGGACGCGCCGGAACAGGGTTTTTATATGCCAGTGCAGCGCGTCTGCCGCCCAGACAGCACATTTCGCGGATTTCAGGGACAGATCGAGAGCGGAAATATTCGCGTCGGGGATGCGATCACGGCATTGCCCAGCGGCGAGGGCGCGATCGTGAAGAGCGTCATCATAGCCGGACGCGAGGCGGAGGCCGCCGAAAAAGGCCAGCCGGTGACGCTGCGGCTCGACCGCGAGGTGGACGTGTCGCGCGGCTGTGTGCTGGAAAAGGATTCGGGGATTCGCGTCGCAAAGTCATTTTCCGCAAGCCTGTTATGGATGGACGACGCGCCGCTGGTCACAGGCGGGGAATATTGGCTCAAAATCGGATCGAAACTTCTGCCGGCCACAGTGACGGCAATCCGGCACAAGGTTGACGTGAACACCGGGGAGCATGTGACAGCATCCGCGCTCCTGAAAAACGAGATCGCGCTTTGCGATGTCACGATGGCGCGAGCGGCGGCAATTGACGCGTTCGGCGCTCACAAAACGCTAGGCGAGCTGATCCTGATAGACAGGGTAAGCCACGCGACTTCGGCGTGCGGAGTCGTGGAGGGCGTTGACACGGAGAAATCCGGTGCGGTTTTTGACGACGGGACGCGGCAAGTTGCGCTGGAGCTTTTTGATATATTTTATTACCGTCCAGACCTGCACACGATAGTCCGCAAGAGCCACGAAAGGATCGTTTACCGCGTAGGGGATGATCTGCCGCTAGTGTGCGCAGGCTATAGTTATCCCGAAAATTTTGACGTAAAACTGGATGACGCTGTGCTAAAGGTCCGCCGTGGCAAATTCACCGGTTTCGGTCCTCGCGAGGAGGAAGTCGATCTTCTCAACGAACGCGGTTTCGGGTTGAACGGGAATACGTTGGAGCCGTATGAAAAATACCGTTCCATCGCCTTTGAGGATGGGGATTTTTACGAGATTTAGCAGCCTTCCGTCTCGCAAGCGCGGGCCGCAACAGTATAAGGACAGGTGATAACGCCGCGCTTAATAATTGCGATGGTGTTCACAATATTATCTTATAAGATCTAAATGTATCCTTTCTGCTGCAAGAAGATCATTTGGGAAGGTGATATTTTTATTTATAATTGAATCATAGGCATACTTCATTTGTATCGCACAGTTTTCTGGCGTAATTCTTCCCGTGAGCGTGCCAAGACCTGGACATAAGACGCTTGAAATTTTATCTTTATCGCTGCTCTGATTGAATTTGATAATCCCAATCAAACCGGCTCTAAACGCCAGATATGCATTCGCTGTTTTTGATACGTCCTCAGGAACGCGCATTGTTGGGCATGATATTAAGTATTTTATTGTTGTGTCTCCAGTTTCAATTATTGTCGCCATACCTACGGGCAATTCTCCAAAAAATTCATTGCGAATTTTATTCTGTAATTGTTTTTGCAGATCCCAGCCAAAATATTCTGAATAATATCTGTCAATGCCGCCATCCATAAAGCCAAATGAGTTCCCCGGACTAATAATCGCATCATCTTTGATATTGAATATGTTGCCGCAAGATATGAAAACATCACTACAGGCAGAAAATATCCTTTCCCATTCATGAACTATTTCATTATTCGTATCTCGTAAGTATATTTTAAGTTTCATGCCAATCCCCCGTTTTTCAGGTAAGTATATTTTATATTTTAGCATAAAGATTTACATTATCAATTTATTTATATGAGATCTTTAGCGATTTTAACCCGTATTGCGCATACCTTTTCGGTTGTATGCGATCTTTTCTTGTGCAAGATAAGAGAAACGCGAAGCGTTTGCAACAAACAAAAAATGTAAGAGATTGAAACCGCACAAAGGGCGTAAACCCTACGGCAGTTTCACTGAATCCAAATCGCGACGAAACACATACAATCCTGTTATGCGAAGTTGGGGCGCTTACGCCCTATTCTCCTTCTCCTTCTCACATTCTTAATAACAGCATCCATACTCATGTTTTGTAAATAATATTTCCTTGCAGCACGACCTACTAAAACTGTTCCAGTTGCCGCTATTCCAGCACTTATTGTACTTCCAGCACCAGGGAATATGTTTAAAAGTTTTACCGCCTGCTGCGCAGCTGTTCGTAAACCAAAACCAACAACACCAACACCACCCATACTTACAACAAATTCTCCAGCAGCTTCTAATGTAAGTTTTCTTCCGCCCAATGCAGCAATTAGTGCTACGAGAACACCTTGTAATGCACAAAGTATAAACACATCTGCTAAAGGAATAGGCGTAAGTGCGATAGTAGCTGAAATTGATGAAAATATTTTTGTAAATTTATCGGCCAGTTTAACTAACATTTGAGGACGTTTGTTTTTTAAATTATCGTTATTTAAATCATCAATGAGATATTTTAACTCTTTATCATCAAGAATGGCTTTTTTTAGTTGATCCTTAATGACACCGACACCAGGTATGACATCTGGTAAAGAATCAAGTATCTCTTCGAGATTATCGTATATTTCAATTATTACCTTTATCCTTTCGTCTAATTTCATATTAATATCTCCTTTTTCGGTCTATTTTAACTATCTTGAGAGTTCAAAGTTTCACAAGGGGAAATTGAACCCAAAAAAGGCCTTCGATTGATTATAATCCTTATAACATAATAAAGGAGGTTGCCATCAATAGTGATTATACGGCATCTCAAGGCTGATGGCTATAGGACATGTGGGAAGAATTTGAATTC
>JAISLO010000038.1 GCA_031290815.1 Synergistaceae bacterium
TACTTCGATAACGTCGCTTTTCGCGAGTTCTTCCTCGAGCCGGTTCCATCTCTCGTCGAATTCACAACGCCACCGGCTCAATGTCAGCTGGGCCTCCTCGCCCTGACTGATATTGGTCACCTGCACGCGGACCTTGTCTTTCACGGCCGGCTCCCGCGCGGACTCGACCAAAACGGGGTGAGTCCACTCCTTTTTAGGGAGGAAACCTTCGCATTTGAAGCCCACGTCCACAAGCCAACCATCGTCTTTGGAGTCTACGATCACTCCTTCGACCACCTTGCCGCGATGGATATCCTCGAAGCCGCCCATCTGCTCCATGATGCTCTCCATCGTCTCCTCCACAACCGTGGTTTCTTCGGGCGCTTTGCTGACCTGAGCCTCGCCTGCAAGCGGTTCTTGCGTCGTCAATTCATCATTGCGGATTTCATCCACCATACCGTCACAGCCTCCTCGGACCTACAGCCTCTTTAATTTTTCAGTCAAATCGTTGATTAGCCAATCCGGAGTGCTCCCCCCGGCGGCTATTCCTATGGATTCCTTTCCCATGACCCACCCCCGATCAAGTTCGTCAGAGTGTTCTATCCATAAAGCCGATGCACCCAGTGACTCGGCTGCTTCCACGAGTTTGCGCGTGTTGGCGCTGTTTTTGCCTCCCAGGACAACTATGCCGTCAACCTTGGCGGACATGCGCGCTATGGATTCCTGTCTTTCTATCGTAGCACGGCAGATGGTATTATACACCTTAACCTCGCCGGAATGAAGAATCAACCTCGAAACGACCGACGCAAGGCCGGCCTCCGTCTGCGTCGTCTGGCTCAACACCCCGAGCCTTCCGTAGCGCGTGTCGGCGTCGATGTCGTCCTCGCTCGATATTACCATCGATTCCCCTTCTATGTAACTGAGAATGCCCCTTACTTCCGGATGGTTAGAGTCGCCGAGGACTACGACAAAATATCCCTCGCCCGAAAGGGATTCCGCCTTCTCGCGCGCGTTCGTCACAAAGGGGCATGTACCGTCCACCACAACGCCGGCGCGCCGGCCGAGCTCGTCATATTCCGCCTTCGAGACGCCATGAGCCCGGATAAAGACAACCGCTCCCTCCGGAACATCGCTCGCGCAATCAACAAGCTTCAATCCGAGGCCCATAAGACGCCTGACCTCCGGCGGGTTATGAATAGGACTGCCCAGCGAGTACACGACTCCGTAACGAGTCAATGCATCTTCGAGCTGGCCTATTGCCCTCCTCACTCCAAAACATAGCCCCGTCGGACTCGCCACGACAAGGTTCACCGCAAATCGTCCCCCGCGCCGGAACTCAAAATACCCTCTCTCATCCTGAACTCCATGTCATCTATCGCTCTCTCTGCAGAACCTTTTGAAATATCATACCATATAATCGGACAAAAATGTCTGAACCACGTCATTTGTCTTCTTGAAAATGCCTTTGTCGATCGTATATCCCCGGCGAGAGCTTCGTCAAGCGAAATTTTGCCGTCGTGATAATCGACGAGTTCCCTATACCCAAATCCGCGCAACGCCGGCAGTTGCCTGGAATAGCCGTTGTCGAGCAGAAACCTCACCTCGTCCGGATAACCGGACTGAAACTGACGCTCGGCCCTCCGCTCGATCTTTTTGCAGAGCGCCTCCCTGTCATAGGTGATACCGAAGTATTCGATCCGTCTCAATCCGCTCATTTTCCCGGCTGCGGAGTAAAGCTCCGTCGCCGTTTGGCCGGTCAGCCTGAACAGCTCTAGCGCCCTCACTATGCGGACCTTGTCGTTTGGGTGAATCCGCGCGGCCCTGTCCGGGTCGACCGAAGCCAGCCTGTCGTGAAGGGCGGCCGTGCCAGCCGATTCGGCCTCGGCATCCAGTTCGCTCCTCACCGCGTCGTCACTGGGAAGCGACTCCGAGATCATGTTTCCCTCCAGCGCCCTGTAGTACAATGGCGAGCCGCCTGCGAGTATTGGAACCCTTCCCCTCGCGCGGATTCTCCTCACGGCGTCAGCCGCGCCGGATACGAAATCGGCCGCCGTGAAGATCTCGTCGGGATCGGCGACGTCGATCATGTGGTGAATCACCCTTCTTCTGTCCGCAGGCGAGACCTTGTCGGTGCCGATGTCCAGATATCGGTAGACCTGCCTCGAATCGACCGATATTATTTCCGCGCCGAGCCTTCGCGCCAGTTCAAAGCTCACCGCGGTCTTGCCGGCGGCGGTTGGACCGACTATCGCCCAGACTGCGGCTTCCGTCTCGATTGATGCGCTCTTCTCGGCCGTCAACGCTCGAACCAGCTCTTCAGCTTTTCGCTCGCGAGGAAGATCGTGGTCGGTCTGCCGTGAGGGCAGCTAAAGGGCGACCTGCATCCCTCCAGCCGGCCGAAGAGCTCCAAAGCCTCCTCCTCGCCGACGGAGTCTCCGAGCTTTATCGCGTCCCTGCACGCCATCCGCGCCCATCTCCACCATACCTCCCTGTCCCGTTTCGACGGGTCTTCCTCCTCCTCTATGCCCTTTACGGCCGACCTCAGCATCTCGATCGGAGACAGGCGCGCCTGTCCTCTCAGCGACGGGACGGTAAGCAGCACGGCGTCCCCCGACTCGTTCCCGTCGTCATCCGGCAGCCTGAACGAGAAGCCCATCCGCAGGAGATCCTCCCGATGAAGGGCGGCGGCGGCTATAACCCCAGCCGGAAGCTCCTGCTCGAAGAGCATCTTCTGCGCGTTGACGCCCCCGCCGGCAAAGGAATCCTCGATCTGCTCATACAATATCCTCTCGTGAGCGGCGTGCGCGTCGACAAGGCACAGGCCCCTCGGGTCGTCGAACACCAAATACCCCCCCTGGGCCTGCCCGAGATATTTCCTCTCCTGGCCCTGCTTGGCGTCGGGGAAAATGGACCTCTCCACCCCGATGGCTGGGGATGGCGTCTGATGTTTAGCTGGGTTCAGCTCTCCATGCCCCTTGAATCGTTCGGGCACTGGGACGAAGTTCTCCCACGGGTCCTCGGCATTCGGGGCAGTGGTTGCGTTTGCGATCCCTGAGCCGGAAGCTCGTTCACTGTTCGGAGTCCCGTCCTGCGCGGCTCCCTGCGGGAGAAATCCGCCGCTCATGAGCAGCAGTGACCTGGCTCCCCTTCTGACCAGCTCGAATATTGGGCCGGTCCTCCTGAATCGGATCTCAGCCTTTGCCGGGTGTATGTTTACGTCCACGTCCTCCGGCGGAAGGAGGAGCATGACTATCCACTCGCCGTATATGGACGCTCCGGTCGAGTTCAGCGCTGACCTCACAGTCGGATCCTGTACTCGCCTGCCGTTGACGAACGTCGTGACGTTGACCCTGCGCGAGCCCGGAAGGTTGTTCCACCACATGCGTGCCTCGATGCCGCCTTCCCTCTCTGTGGCGCTGACCGACCTGTGCTCGTCTCCCCACAGCGATGCCAGCACCTCGTCCGTCGACTTGGCGTCGCCGATGTCGATCAGGTTTTTTCCGTCGTTCGAGAGCCGAAATCGTACCGCGGGGTAAACCAGCGCGTAATCCTGGACGACCTGGATTATCTTCTTCAGCTCGGCAGTCGGGCTTTTCAGAAACTTCCTCCTGGCCGGCAGGTTGAAGAACAGGTCATCCACCTGTATTCTCGTGCCAGGCGGAGCCGGGATCTCGGAGTGGGACTCGAGGAGCCCTCCCTTGCACCGGATCACTCCGCCCGACGGCGCTCCGGCGGCCCTGCTGCGCATCTCGAACAGGCTTACCGAGGCTATGCTGGAGAGCGCTTCCCCGCGATAGCCGAGCGACCGGACGCGCTCGAGGTCGTCGAGGGTCCTTATCTTGCTCGTTGCATAGCGCTCCACAGCGAGGGGCAGCTCCCGCATCGGTATGCCGCAGCCGTCGTCCTCGATGACGAGCGAGGTCTTGCCGCCCTGTTCGAGCAGAATCCTTATGTTGGACGCGCCGGCGTCCAGCGCGTTCTCAAGCAGCTCCTTCGCAGCGGAGACCGGGCGTTCTATGACCTCGCCGGCAGCAATACGGCTCGATACGTCAGGGGACAGGCGTTCTATCGTTCGAGCGGTCCCGTTCATCTGAGGCCCAGTATCTTCCTGCTCTTTTCCCTGAGCGCGCCGACGAGTTTCAGCGCCTCCATCGGCGTCATCCGATTCGGGTCGCACACGGCAAGCCGTTCTATCACGCCCTCTCGCTCTACGTCGAAGAAAATTTCCTTTTGCACGTACTTCTTGGACATCTCCCCCAACCCCTCTTCGGACTTCGGCAGGTTATCCTCGAACTCGGACAGCAGCTCCTGCGATCTCTTCACGACGAGGTTCGGAACGCCGGCCAGACGCGCCACCTCGATGCCGTAGGAGCGATTTGCGGGGCCCTTCACGACCTTGTGGAGAAAACGAATCCCTTCGCGCGACTCCTCCACCGCCATGCTGAGGTTTATCAACCCCGGCAGAGCCAGGTTGGTCAGCTCGTGATAGTGCGTGGCGAACAGCGCCTTGAGCCGGCCCTCCACGTGGAGGTTCAAGAATTCCACCACCGCCCAAGCAATGCTCATACCGTCGTATGTGGACGTTCCGCGGCCTATCTCGTCCAGTATCACCAGGCTTCGCTTCGTCGCGTGCCGCAGGATGTTGGCAGTCTCGACCATCTCGACCATGAACGTGCTGCGTCCCCGCGACAGTTCATCCCTGGCCCCTATTCTGGTAAATATCCTGTCCAGCAGTCCGATGCTGGCGCTTTCGGCTGGTACGAACGACCCCATGTGGGCCATAAGGGCGACGAGAGCCGCGGTTCGCAGATACGTCGACTTGCCGGCCATGTTAGGTCCTGTCAGGATCGCTATGCACCCATCCTCCGTCGAGTCTGGGTCCAGAATTATATCGTTTGGCGTGAATGGAAGTGATCCGAGGGATCTTTCGATCACCGGGTGCCTCCCTCCCCTTACCACGAAGGCGCGCCCACCGTCCATCTCGGGTTTCACGTAGGAATAGTCTCTCGCCGCCTCGGCAAGCGATCTCAGCACATCGAGCCTGGATATGGCCCGAGACGAGGACTGACACGCCATGCACTGATCCAGCGCCGACGCGACCAGCTCCCTGTAGAGGCAGTCCTCCCTCTCGCTTATCTCCTGCTCCGCCCTGAACACCCTGCGCTCTATGTCCTTCAGAGCCTCGTTCACAAAACGCTCTCCGCTCGACACGGTCTGCCGCCTGACATAGTCATCCGGCACCCTGTCGACGTAGCTCTTCCCAACCTCCAGGTAGTAGCCGAACACCCTGTTGATGCCGACCCTCACCTTTATGCCGGTCCGCTCGCGCTCCGCGTTCTCGAACGCCCTCAGGTTCTCCTCGGCGTTCTGAATGGCGCTTCTCGACTCGTCGAGGGACGAGTCGAATCCGCCGCGAATAATTCCGCCGCCTCCCGCCGCTCTGGGGAGGTCGTCGGAGAGAGCGCTCGACAGGAGCTCTCTTAGTTCGGAGAGATCGGGCATATCGCCGGCGACTGAGGCGAGAGAATCAGAGCCAGAGCGCCCGACGATGTCCATGATGTCGGGCAGCGCGCGCAGGGTATCCCTTATGACGCCGAGATCGCGCGGATTTCCGACCTTTAGGCTGAGCCTGCCGAGCGCGCGCTCCATGTCCCTGCAGCATGAGAGGGCGTTCGACAGATCCCTCAGAAGAGAGGCGTTGCCGACCATCGCTTCTATGCATCTCTGCCTGAATTCTATCTCGCCGAGATCGGCCCTCGGATGCGTGATCCACGAGGCGAGCAGCCTGCGGCCCATTGGAGTCCTGCACCGGTTCAGCACCGAGTAGAGCGACGCCCCGTCGCCCTCGGTCAGTTCGAGGTTCAACTGTGTAGCCTGGTCGAGTATGAGCATGCCGCCCAGCAGCAGGGGGCGTATTTCACGGACGTGGTCTGCGCCGCCGAACTGAGTCTCCTCGAGATAGCGAAGCGCCGCAGCAGCCGCTCCAGCCGCCGGGTCCTCGTCCTCTATGCCCATGGCCCTCAGGCTGGCTATCCCCCATCGCCTGCATAACCACGATGAAGCGAACTGAGGCGAGAACTCGCCCCTCTCTCGGGTCACGATCATTGGGCTTGTTCCGCCCGAGGTCAGAACACTCTCGGACCGTTTTGACAGGTCGTCCTCCCGGCCCTTTGGGATGAGCAGTTCGCCGGGGCGGAAGGAAAACAATAATGACATGGCCTCGTCGGCCGGAAACGTCCCGGCTTCCAGGAGTCCGGTGCCGGACGACAGAAGGGCTATAGACGCGGTGTCGCCGTCGATTATGACCGCCGCCAGCCGGCCCTCGGCATCCGAGTCCTGGGGGACGTAGGTGCCTGGCGTGAGGACTCTCACAACCTTGCGCTCCACCAGGGTCTTTCCGTCGGGTTCCGTCATCTGATCGCAGACCGCTACCTTAAAGCCCGCAGAAATCAAACGGCCGAGGTACGCCTCCAGCGCGTGATGAGGAACGCCCGCCATCGGTATCGCCTTGTCCTGGTCTCTCGCCGTCAGCGCTATATCCAGCACCTCGGACGCCGTCACCGCGTCGTCGAAGAACATCTCGAAAAAATCGCCCATGCGAAACAGCAGCAGGCAGTCGGGATATCGGTCCTTCCACTCTCCGTACTGTTTGAGCATGGGAGTCATCTTTATTCCATCGGGCAATTTCACGAAACGATCCCTCGCTTGCAGAAGATTACGCCGTTATCGATATGAGGATTCACCGCGGCTTCGAACGACTGCGGGAACGGACGTCAGTCATATGCGCTCCTTTCAGCCGGTCCGCCGCTCCTTCGCCTTTTGCGCGAATCTTCGCCGCAGTGCCCGAGCTGATTAGCGTCCATGCCGCCTCCTCCCCGGAGGGAGTCGAGATAGCTCTGCAACAGCACCACCGCCGCCACCTTGTCTACCTTGCGCCTTCGATTTTTCCGCGAGACGTCGGCCTCGAGCATAGCCTGAGTGGCTATCGTCGTCGTGAAGCGCTCGTCCCAGGGTATGATTTCGACATACGGAAACCTCCGCGCCAATGCCTCGGCCACGAGCTTCATCCTCGCCGCCTCAGGCCCATCCGTTCCGTCGGTGCGGCGAGGCATGCCGATCAACAAAGCGCCGGCGCGGTATTCCTCCAGTATGTCCTCCAGGCCGCCCATCCAGTCCTCGCTGGCCGCAAGGACGGAGACCCCCTGCGCGAAACTCCCGGTGGGATCGCTCGCCGCGACGCCGATCCTGACCGCGCCGACGTCGAGGGCTATGATCCTGCCCCTCGCCCCAGATCGGGACGTTTCATCGGTCATTACAGCCTCGGCCTTATCCTTCGACCTGGCTTCGGAGCATCTTCTCGGCGAGCGGCGGCACTTCCTTCAACCTGCCTGTGTCCTTGCTGCCGCCTTGGCCGATCGCAGGCCGGCCCCCGCCGCTCCCACCTATAGCCCCGGCCACGTCCCTCACGAGGTTGCCGGCGTGGGCTCCGTTCTTTACAGCCTCGTCCGAGGCCATGCAAGTCAGGATCACCTGCCCGTTTTCCAGCGCGCCGAGGAGTATCACGGCGTTCTTATCCGCCGACTTTACCCTGTCGCCAAGCTGGCGGAGCATGTCCCTCGACGCCTCTCCCAACACGTCGGTCACCAGAGAGAGGTTTCCTATTTTAACGGCGTTTTTCACCTGTCTGTCGACGTTTCCCAATATCCCGCGAAGAGCCGTCTCCTGATTTTTGCGCTCCAGGGTTTTCAGCTCTCCAAGCAGGTCCTCGGCCCTCTGAACGAGGGAGTCGGCGTCGCAGCTCATCACGTCTGTCATCTGCCTCAAGGTACGCCCCATGCCCTGGAACATGTTCAGCGCGGCGTGTCCCGCGACGGCGCTTATGCGCCTGATACCGGAGCCTATGCCCTCGTCCCTGACTATCTTCACGAGACCGACCTCGCCGGTGTTGGAGACGTGAGTCCCTCCGCACAGCTCCCTCGAAAAGCCGGGGATCTCCAGCACCCTCACGATATCCCCGTACTTCTCCTCGAACAGCGCCTTGACGCCCATCTTCCTGGCCTCCGCGTAACCCGTCACGTGCGTGAGCACCTGGCGGGCGGCCAGCACCTCGGAGTAGACGACCCGCTCGACCTCGGCGATTTCCTCCGGGGACAGGGGGGCGAAGTGGTTGAAGTCAAAGCGCAGGAACGTCGGCGCGACCATCGATCCGGCTTGTCTGACGTGACTGCCGAGCACCCTGCAGAGGGCCTCGTGCAGAAGATGTGTCGCGGTGTGATGTTTTCTTATTGCGTCGCGCCTGTCTTCGTCGACTGACGCCGTAAGCGTCCTGCCTACTCGGATCTCCCCTTCGGTCAGAACACCGTCGTGAGCCACCGTCTCTCCGCTCGGGCGCGAGACGCCGCGCACTTCGAACCTGGCGCCACCTGCGCGGAGTTCACCCTCATCGGCGACCTGGCCGCCCCGTTCGGCGTAAAACGGTGTGCGCGAGAGAATTATCCTTGCCGTATCCCCCTTGGATATGGAGTCTACCTCCAGCCCATCCTTTATTATGGCCTCGACCGTCCCCTCGCCTCTGGTCGTATCGTATCCGTCGAATCGGGTCGCGCCCAGCCTGTCAGCGAGCTCCGTAAAGACGTTCTTCTCCATGACGGCGGCGGACTGTTTGCTCGAAGCGCGGGCCCTGTTCCTCTGACGCTCCATGCATGACTCGAACTCGTCCCGTCCGACGGTGAAACCCGACTCCGACGAGATCTCCTCTGTGAGTTCGAGGGGAAATCCATAGGTATCGTGGAGCATGAAGGCCACCTCGCCCGGCAGTTCGGCGGAACCTGACGTCCTCAGCCCTGCAAGCTCGTTCTCCAGGAGGTCTATGCCCTGGGAGAGGGTGCGGCCAAACCTCTCCTCCTCCATAGAGATCACCTGCTCGATGGTCTGGCGTCCTTCGATGAGCTCGGCGTAGGGATCGCTCATTATCTCGTTCACGACCGGCAGCAGATCGAGCAGGAAGGGGCGTTCGACGCCGACGAGCCTGCCGTATCGGACGCTGCGCCGGATGAGCCGCCTCAGAACGTATCCCGGACCTTCGTTGGACGGCAGTATGCCGTCGGCTATCATGAAGGCCGACGCCCTCAGGTGATCGGAGATGACTCGGACGGCCATGTCCCCGGCCGGGTTCTCCCCATACTTTATGCCTGCGATCTCGCTCGCCTTATCTATTATGGGCCGGAAGAGATCGGTCTCGAAGTCCCCCTTGACGCCCTGCACGACCGACGACAGCCTTTCGAGCCCCATGCCGGTGTCTATGTTTTTCTTGGGAAGTGGGGTGAGTTTCGCCGTCTCATCCCTCGAGTACTGCATGAACACGAGGTTCCATATCTCCAGGTACCTGTCGCAGCTGCAGCCCAGGCCGCAGTCCGGCGAGCCGCATGAAAATTCCGGTCCCTGGTCGTATATTATCTCGGAACACGGCCCGCACGGCCCGGTCGGCCCCGCCGCCCAGAAGTTGTCATCCTCGCCGAGCCTGTAGATCTTATCCTCTGGCAGTCCGACCAGGGTGCGCCACATGTCGTGCGCCTCGTCGTCGTCAAGGTAGATCGTCGCGTACAGGCGGTCTGGATCGAGCCCGACGTTCTCTGTAAGGAACTTCCACGCCCACGGGATGACCTCCTTCTTGAAGTAATCGCCGAAGCTGAAGTTGCCGAGCATCTCGAAGAACGTATGGTGTCTCGCGGTGCGGCCGACGTTCTCTATGTCGTTCGTCCTTATGCACTTCTGAGCGGTCGTCGCCCTCGTGACCTCTGGCGTACGTAGGCCGAGAAAGTACGGTTTGAACGGGACCATTCCGGCCACGGTAAAAAGAAGCGTAGGATCGTCCGGGACAAGCGGGAAACTTTGATAACGCTTCGATCCCAGCCCCTCGAAGAACGACAGAAACATCTCTCGCAATTCTCCGGCGCTTCTCCATTGGATCGATTTATCCGAAGAGACAGAACACATTCTACTTCCCCCCACGATAGTAAATAAACGCCTCGAAAAATCAATCCGGACCCGCGCACAATGACCGCCTCCGAAATCAATTCCATGGACGCCCCAGGAAAAAACTGTCTTGCAATTATATCAGATGGCATCGTGAAATCGTCAACGCTTATGACTCACCCCCAGGGCAAACGCATCAAAATTTTGAGCGCGTGAACCCTCATTCAAAGGGAGAATAGACATAATGCAATGCTAATTTTTATGGTGTAATGACTCCCCTTTCTGCTACATTGATGGAAAAGCCTGATAAAATGTAGAGCATCAAATGCGCATTGTTGAGATATATTTAAGTCATTATAGATATTTTTGATATGAAACAAAAAGTTTTGATGCGTTTGCCCTGCGATGTCCCTGCCATTCCGAAAAGCCCTCGTTTGTTTCATCTTCAAGCATTTTCGCAAGGAATCAATCCGCCCGCGCCTTTTCTTCATGGAGAATGCCCGTCCATCCGTAAAGCCCCGCTGCTCCGTCCGGGTAATGAAACGTCAGCTTCTATTTGCTGAACGTCATTTTTCTCATATCGATTGCCTTCCTGTTCCCAAGTCCATCTTTGCTTTCTTATACCCATATATCACAACGCGCCCGTTTTTTTCCTCATCGGGAATGTTGATCCGTTTCAACAGCGCGATAAACGCATCGGTTTCATCCAATACCTCGTCCGCAATCAACCGCCCTCTGTGTTTTCCGTTTCGGGGCAGAACCTCCAGCCATTCGATGTTAAGGAACAGCGGAAGCGCTTCCCCTCCATCCCAAAAGCCCGACCAATCTCCGACATAGCGGGGCGCGTCGGACAAAAAGTCTCACGGTTCATCGTCTTCCGTCACGCATTTGAGGCGATAGGGCGGCGGAAAGGGCAACTCATCTACAGCGTTTTGCAGTTCCAGCCATTTGGTATCGTTCATGACGGGAAATAAACGCTTTTCAGCGGTAATCCCGTGGACGGCCTTCCTTAGCTCTTCCACAGATTCGGCGTACCGCCGCAAATGTGATTTGTATTCCTCATACATATTTTTCAATCCCCGAAGATTTTCTCATACAGCGGCTTCAGCGCGGGTGCGGCCGCCTTGACGGTCTTGGCGCCCTTCGCCCGAATCGCGTCGTCGCCCCACAGCGCGTACAGGACGGCTTGCCATTTGTTTTTGCCGCAATCCTTTTTCGCCGCGAGCAGCGAGCGCAGGATTTCCCCGTCCGCCGCGGCGGCGGCATAGGCTTTGTGATGCGGCAATTCCTGCATACTGTCTGCGGCGGTTATGAAAACACTGAGCGTATCGGCGGTGAAGCCGAATTTTTCGATGTAAACCGGGATGAATTTTCCTTGAATCCCGGAATGTTCTTCGTCGCAGAGTTCCAAATAATCGCACAGGAGCGGCGCGAACATGATATCGCAGAGTCCGAGGGCGAACACCGCGAACGTGCCTGGCATGGCGCAGTTTTCGCCTTCAAGGTCATTGTACCATTCGTATTCGCGCATAGCGAGCCGCGCGTAGTTTTCGATTTCCCCGTAAAGCGCGGGGTATCGCGCGGCGTTGGCAAAGAGTTGGTGGACGCCCTTTTTCGGCAGACCCCCGACGGGCAGGAAGTTTTTCTCCGGGCTGCGGAAGGCAATAGCGTAGGAGCGCGGGAAGTCATGTTCGAGCAGTCGGCACAGGAAGCCGAGAACCTTGGCGTAGTTTTCCTCCGACTCCGCCTTCAGCGCGATTTTGACAGTGGCGAAGGCATCGTTGGCATAGCAGGAAACCTCCGCGTCTTTGTATTCAGTCACGTCCCTCGGGAGATCGCCTGAACCGTGTCTTTTCATTTTTTTCGGGAGGTCGCTGCCCAGGGCCGTGACAAAGCCGAAGATTTCGTTCGCGGCAGAAGAAGCGTAGCTCGGCCCATACTTCATAAGGCAGACGGCGATGTAACAGGCGAAGCGATAAAAACCCTCCGGGATGAAATCGTGCGCTTCATCCGGTTTCAGCGCCCATTCCTGCCGCAAGCGATCCTTGCCGTCGTTTTTGTCATAAAAATACGGGTCGCGCAAACAGCGATTCACCCACTGCTCCAATGTAAAGCGAAATTCATGGGAAAAGCCGGTCAATTTTCGCAGCCGTTCTGAGAAATCTATCGCTCTTTCGCAGTTAAAGCCCGCGACGGCGAGTTCAAACAGAAAGTAGCGCAAAACATCCCCTACCAGAACCTCCGCGCCTTCAAACCGAAAACAGGGGTATTGCGGATAACCCGGTTCCTCCCTCGTCTTGGAAATTCGCGCCGAGCCATCCATCACCATGTTCACGCAAGCGTCGAAAACAGGCCGCAGCACAAGGTTTTCTCGAACATCCTCAAAAATCAGATATTTTCTTGCCCTCCCCATAATGAACACGTCCTCCTTTACAGCGTTTTGCAGTTCCAGCCATTGGTATCGTTCATGACGGGAAATAAACGCTTTTCAGCGGTAATCCAGTGGACGGCCTTCCTTAACTCTTCCACGGATTCGGCGTACCGCCGCAAATGTGATTTGTATTCTTCGTACGCCGTCAAAGCTGTTCCCTCCCTGTTTGTCAGTCGTAAATGCCCGCGCGGACGCTTCACTTATATTGATTCAAACTTTCCACAGTGAAAACACCACCAGTGTTTGCCATCATCATCAATCATACAGCTGTCGGATTTTTCACTGCCGCAAACAGGACAATCTCTCATTTTAGTTTCGTCCTCAAATGCGTGATAACCACATTCACAATTCCATTGAGTCAAAAGAGATTCTTCTTCATCTATATACCACGTAAAAGACAGTTTTTTACATTTTGGACAAATTTGCAACGCCATTATTTTCCTCAATAGTCACGCTATATTTTTCAATTATATATTCCATCCAGTTACCTGTTTCTTTGGAAAAACCTCTTAATGTTATTTTTTCATCGTCTCTTTCAATTTCCTGTATGATTTCAAAATGTTCTATTTGAATATTTTGTTTCCAATGTCCTTTTTCGAAAGGTGATTTTGTAATATATTCTCTGCAAATGATATCTCCCCAATGATTTATTACTAAGCATACACCTTCTATATAATTTTTATTCCTTATGTCATATAGATTTTCAAAAATAATTTTAATCTTGCAATCCGATGTGGAAATGTCGTCTATTTCCATTGAAAATACCTCCCGCAGTATTTCATTTGGTATTATGCAACAGAAAGGATACCACATCCTGCCTGTCAATTCGATCAAAACCCGCGCCGGGGACGCGGCGGCGTAAAGCGGCGGTGATAAACCACGCGGGGCGTTAAAGGCGCAAGAATATGTGAATCGCGCAAATCTCAGAGCGCGGAGGGATGTGTTGATTGATGGTCCCCGTGCGGCGTGTTACACTGACGTGGAGCCGTGGTGAACGCGTAAGCATGTGTGAACAAAGTGATTGAGGGCGAATCTGCCGATTGAAGAATAAAAGGAGGGTTGCCTCATGGCACAAGAAAAAGAATTTCACGTTTACACCGCATTTTCCGGCGTCGGAGGCCTCGGCGGGCCAATCACTTCCACAGTGGTGATTTTTGCCGGGTATCGGGAACAGGGCGGCGACTCGGCAAGACGTTACCATCAGCAAATAGCTGAAATATGGCGAAATTTCGTAAATACATCATATATAAGCGAATATTTGGGAATATCAGCATATAGTCGGGGTTGAGAATTACGGGAAAGCTGAGTAGACTTTTCTCGTAAAATTTAGCACTCATTGAAGGTGAGTGCTAACACAAATAAACAGACAAATGTCAAGGAGGTAATAGCGAAATGAAGTTGAAGCCACTTGGTGATCGCATCGTTGTCAAGGCAGCTCCCCACGAGGAGAAGACGAAGGGCGGGCTCGTTCTGCCCGACACGGTAAAGGAGAAGCCGATCGAGGGAATAGTCGTCGCGGTCGGCGCGGGAAAGATCATGGACGACGGGAAACGCCAGCCGATGGACCTCAAGGTCGATGATCACATCATCTACAGCAAGTACTCCGGCACCGAGGTCAAGCTCGACGGCGAGGAACTGCTGGTTCTCTCCGAGCGCGATGTCCTGGCCATTGTAGAGAAGTAGGCCGTTTGCGGGTTGGTAGTTGATATCTGAAGATTTCTTTGGGATATATATTTATTTTTAAGGAGGAGATTTGATAATGGCAAAGGTACTGCTCTTCAAAGAGGATGCCCGCCGCGCGATGGAGCGCGGAGTAAATAAAGTAGCCGACACCGTGGGGATTACGCTCGGCCCCAAGGGACGCAACGTAGTTCTGGAAAAGAAGTTCGGATCGCCCACCATCACCAACGACGGCGTCACCATCGCCAAGGAGATAGAGCTGGAGGATCCGTTTGAGAACATGGGGGCGCAGCTTCTGAAGGAAGTCGCCTCGAAGACGAACGACATCGCCGGAGACGGCACCACGACAGCTACCGTCGTAGCCCGCGCCATGATCCGCGAGGGAATAAAGAACGTAGCGGCAGGCGCTAACGGAATGCAGCTCCGCCGCGGCATAGAAAAGGCCGTTGATCTCGTAGTCGATGAACTGAAGGCCAAGGCCGTGAACGTCAAGGAACACGAGATGATCGCTCAGGTCGCAGCGATATCGGCAAACGACAAGGCTGTAGGAGAGCTGATCGCTCAGGCGATGGAGAAGGTCGGAGAGGACGGAGTAATAACGGTCGAGGACAGCCAGTCCGTAGGAACCGCGCTCGAAATGGTGGAAGGGCTTCAGTTCGACAAGGGTTATATCAGCCCCTACATGATCACCAATCCCGACAGGATGGAGGCATCTCTGGAGGAGGCAAACATTCTGATAGTGGAGGGCAAGATCTCCAACGTGAAGGATATGCTCCCAATCCTTGAGAAAGTCGTACAGACCGGAAAACCGCTCCTCATAATCGCCGAGGATGTCGAGGGCGAGGCTCTCGCGACGCTAGTGGTGAACAAGTTGCGCGGCATACTGCAGGTTGTTGCGGTCAAGGCCCCCGGATTCGGAGACCGCCGCAAGGCCATGTTGCAGGACATCGCCACTGTGGTCGGAGCGAAGGTGATCAGCGAGGACATCGGCCTGAAGCTCGAGAACGCTGACCTCTCGATGCTGGGCAAGGCCAAGAGAGTCCGCGTCGGCAAAGAGGAGACCACGATAGTGGAGGGCGCTGGCGACCCGCAGGGCATCAAGGATCGCGCGGCCCAGATTCGCAAGGAGCTGGAGGATTCCACCTCCGAGTACGATAAGGAAAAGCTCCAGGAGAGGCTGGCAAAGCTCGTTGGCGGCGTTGCGGTAATCCAGGTCGGCGCGGCCACCGAAACAGAGCAGAAGGAACTGAAGCACCGCATCGAGGACGCGCTGAACGCCACGAGGGCAGCCGTCGAGGAGGGTATAGTCGCCGGAGGCGGAGTGTCGCTGGTGCAGTGCCTCGATCCGCTCGACAAGTTCATCCTCGACCTGGAGGGCGACGTGAAGACTGGCGCAGCCATAGTGCGCAGGGCTCTCACCGAGCCGCTTCACCTGATCGCGTCAAACGCGGGCATGCAAGGTGACGTGGTGGTGGAGAAGGTTATGACCCTCAAACCCGGCGAGGGGCTTGACGCCGCGAAGGGCGAGTACACCGACATGGTGAAGGCCGGCATCATCGACCCGGTCAAGGTGACGAGAAGCGCCGTGCAGAACGCCGGTTCGATAGCCGCGATGATACTGACGACGGATGTCCTGGTGGCCGACAAGCCAGAGAAGAAGGACGCCGTACCGGGAATGCCGGGCGGCATGGGTGGTATGGGAGGCATGGGCGACTTCGACTAGACCAGTCTTACTAGAGAAAAACTCTCAGGATAAATCAAGCGCCGCGCTCACCGTAAGGTGTGCGCGGCGCTTGATTTATCGATCCGCGTGACATATATTGCGATTTGTACTTGACAGATTCCCGAATGAGAATAATCATATTCAGGCATAGTACCCGATTTACTTTACACAGGATGCCGGCTCGGCTTCGATCGTTTTACAGCGATTTTATTTAACATGAGCGGCGTCAAACACCGCGATATCTATTGGAATCGAGCACAACCAATACTGCTTACGTCAAGCGGAACGGTTTTAGTGATGGCATCTGTTGGAGTCGCGGCAAGGCGATGTGCCGTATGCCTTACGGAAGATGGGAGGCGATAATCAGATGATGGACGGAGGCGCGGTCGGCAATGGCGTCATGTGTTGCGCGGCTCGGGCTGACCGAATCCAGAATGTACTCCAAATTCCGTTTTGCGCGTACTTCCATTAATGTGCGGGCGGCTTGATCGACTTGCGGCGCCGCGCGCCCGATCTGAGAGTAAAGAGAGGAGAATTGTCATGAATCGCAGCATAATGAAGGTTATCGTAGTGCTTGTGGCGATATGTCTGTTCGGAGGCCTCGCGGTTTATCGGGGTGACTCGGCGGAGGGGGATTATTCGGACATAAAGATCGGAGTGACCCTGCTCTCCATAGCTGAGATGCCCTTCTTCCAGATAGTGCAGTCCGGCATCGAGGCAGGCGCCGCAAAGTACCCAGGCATGAAGGTAACGGTTCTCGACGGACAGGCCGACAGCAGCGTACAGTTCGACCAGGTGCAGAACTTCATAGCGCAGGGCTACACCGCTATCTTTGACGCGCCGGTGGACGCGAACTCCACCACCACCACAGTCGACCTCGCTAAAAAAGAGGGGATCCCGTTCTTCTTCCTCAACACTCACGGCAAGGGGGATGCCGATTGCGTGATAGCGACCGACGACATCCTCGGTGGTAACCTAGCGGCTGATTACGCCAACAAGCACCTTAACGGCAAGGGAAACGTCGCCCTTCTCTGCTGGCCGGAGCTGGGCAACACTAACAACCGAGGCATAGGATTCGAGGAGGGCCTCAAAAAGTACCCGGGCTTGAAACTCGTCGACAAACAGTCATATCTTGGCGACGCGAATAAAGCGGCCTCCCTCGCCGAGGATATGTTGACCAAAAACCCGGACATCGATTTGATCTTCTGCGTCGGGGAACCGTCGGCCCTGGCCGCCGTCGAGGTCATCAAGGCCATGGGTTCCGACTGCGTCGTCATCGGATATGACGGAAACCCGGAGGCCATTGTTGGGATCAAGGAGTCTCCGAAAATATGGATAGCGGACATTGCGCAGGATCCAAAGGGACAGGGTGAGATGGCTGTCGACCTTCTGGTCAAGCTGAAAAAAGGCGAAAAGATCGAAAAAGAAAAACTCGTTCAGCCTTATATCCTTGACCTCGAGTACATCAAGTCCAAAAATCTGTAGACACACTCTCGCACGTGCGGAGGGGCGGGTCCCGGGGATATGTGCCGGGCTCCCCTCCAATGAGAGCCTATATCAGAGCCGTGAATAATATAAATCCAGTCATAAGTGTCCAGAATGTGAGCAAGGAGTTCCCTGGGGTGCGCGCATTGACCGGCGTGAGCGTCGATTTCTTTCCGGGAAAGGTCCACGTGCTCGTCGGGGAGAATGGCGCCGGCAAGTCGACGCTCATAAAGATGATGTCCGGCATCTACAAGATAGACAGCGGCCGCATACTCAACAAAGGAAGCGAGATCAGATACTCATCGCCGAGGCAGGCGCTGGACGAGGGCATAGTGGTTATTCCTCAGGAACTCTCAGTGGTCCCGTCCTTGACAGTGGCGGAGAATATCTTCCTGGGTCATGAGATAAGGCGGGGCGCGTTCATAGACAGGGCCCGAACGAGGGAGGAAGCCGGGCGGCTGCTCGAACGTCTTGACGTGAACATTTCGCCTGACGCTGTCGTCTCGGAGCTCAGCACCGCTCAAATGCAGATGATAGAGATCGCCCGTTCCATCTCCCGGGAGGCGTCGGTCATAATCATGGACGAGCCCACGGCATCTTTGTCTGACCGAGAGGTCGCGACGCTGTTTAGGACCATCAAAAAACTGAAATCAGCGGGAGTTGCCATAATATACATCTCCCACCGTCTGGAGGAGCTCTTCACCATAGGCGATACGGTCACCGTGCTGCGTGACGGGCGCCTTATAAGGACGATGGACATGAGCGGGCTTGACGTCAACTCGCTCGTCGTCCTGATGGTCGGCAGGGAGGTGAAGGATTTCTTTCACAAGGGACATCACGCCACGGACGAGGCTGTCCTCGAGGTCGAGGACTTCTCTTGTGATGGAGTGCCGCACGGAGTCACATTTCAACTTAAAAAGGGCGAGATACTTGGTATATCCGGCCTCGTCGGGGCCGGGAGAAGCGAACTGCTGCACGGTTTGATAGGCGCTAACAGGCGCTTGGGCGGCCGGGTGCGCCTCAGGGGGCGCGAGGTCTTCTTCCGCCGGCCCGGGGACGCCATCAAAGAGCGCATCGGAATTATTCCGGAGGAGCGCAAGACCCAGGGAATCATCATCGAGGACGACGTCAAGTCGAACATTTCCCTGCCCAATCTCGTGAGGACCGCTCGTTTCGGCTTCTTGAACAGGCTGTGGGAAAGATCCGCGGCCCTGGAATACGTCGGCAAACTGAAGGTGAAAACGCCGTCGATCGATACCGTCACCAAAAATTTGAGCGGAGGCAACCAGCAAAAGGTCGTCATAGCGAAGTGGCTGGCTGGCGAGTCGGACATACTCTTCGTAGATGAGGTGACGCGCGGGATAGACGTCAACGCGAAGGCGGAAATATATCTTCTTCTCAATCAATTCACGGAGAACGGCGGCAGCGTGCTAATGGTCTCGTCCGAACTGCCCGAACTGCTTGGAGTATGCGACCGC
>JAISLO010000039.1 GCA_031290815.1 Synergistaceae bacterium
AGGACCATGATCCCGCCGCACACATCGACTATACCGCAACGAATGCCCTGCGTACCCAAGTCGATTCCAACGAAATATTCTTTATTCATCGACTGCGACCTTATTTCTCATCATCGATACCATCTTTACGAACCCGGACACTCGGGCAGTGCCAAAGGTTATCCGTGTCACCCAGCCTCATTTCGATACGTTCTGAATTTGCTCGTACAACGGCCGCAGTTCCACGACCTTTTCACGGTACAGGTTCATATATTTAGCGTATTTTCCGGCCAGACCCGCATCTGGTTTGTACTCCGAGACCGGTGAAACGTGCTTTTTCGCCACTTCCTTCATGTCCTTGAAAAGGCCGATGGCGTTGCCCGCCAAGATCGCCGCCCCCCACATTGATACGTCCTTTCGATTCAGGCTGCGGAAAGTCTTTCCCGTCACGTCGGCGAACATCTGCATCCACAGGGGAGATTTCGCTCCCCCTCCGATCATGTTGACGGCGGAAAGATCGTACTCCGGGTAGAGCCTGTCGATACTCTTCATAGCAAGGGCAAAGTCGTATGTGAAACTCTCGAGAAGCGCGCGGTAGAAGTGCTCAACCCTGTGACTCCAGTTGTGCCCTATCCACAGACCGCGAATTGCGCCATCCAGAGGCATCGAGCTTCCCCCCAGAAGGCCTATGGCCATGACTCCGTCGCAGCCCGGCGACAGGAGCGAGGATTTCTCGTCAATGCGCGCAAACGCTCTTCCAAGATCCTCTCCATCCTTCCTTACGAAGTTATTGACGAACCAGTCAAGTGTTATGCCTGATCCGGCGACAAAGTGAGTGGCGTAAAAATATTTAGGAATCGCGGCGGACAGTACGTCCAGTCTGGATTCCTCCAGATCTGGGCGATATTCTTCAACACAACAGCTGATCTCCCCGTAGGAGCCGGCCTCGAACACCATCTCCCCCGGCGTCACTATGGCCGCACCAAGGCATCCTGCCACTTTGTCGCCCGCTCCCGACACGAGAGGTATTCCGGACTTGAGGCCAACCTCGCGAGCCATTTCGGTATCCAGCTTTCCACATATATAGTTCGAGTTTACTATCCTCGGAAGGAACTTCTTGTCAAGTTTGATAGCGTCGCAGATCTCGTCGGACCAACTGTCGTTGCGGATGTCGGACAAACCGGTCCAAGCCGTGTAGGAGCGATCGATCACCGCGTCATCGACGGGCAGTTTGCCAAGCTTTCCTATGACATATCCGCTGATCATCAGGTACTTGGCAATTTTTTTGTTCTCATCTGGAAATTCAGTCTTATACCACTCGAACTTGGGCGCCATCGCGGGAAAATTAGTGCCGGCAGTCTCGAGAAACGCGCGTTTCAAGACCGACATCTGCCGCTCGGCATATGGTATGTAGCGCGCGTCCAGGGAGCACGACCATGTTGTGATGTCCTCCCAATCTCTGCTGACCCCCATGAAACCAGACATCTGTCCCGTGAAGGACATGGCCTCAACGTCCTTGGCGCGGTCCCCGAGTTCACCAGTTGTCTTTTTAAGGCAGGCTATGACCGATGCGAACAGCTCGTCGCCCTTCTGAATGAAGACGTTCGGGCTTGGCCGGTAATCCTTCACAGCCTCGACAGCCTCAGCTATACATTCGCTCTCCTCGTTGTAAACGCCGACTTTGATGAAGCTGGTGCCAAGATCAACAGCCATAAGCAAAGAATCACCCATTTTTATTAAAACCTCCGGTTATGACGTAAATTTTTGTCCTTAACCCACTTCGGCCATAAGAGGCGCGCTCAAGTCTGCGAACGACATGTCGTCATCCTCCGTGCCGCTCGCGAAAATTACCAGAAAAGCCGCGCTCTCGGAGGCTATTGGCATGGGGACGTAGTGCCACGTCGCCGGGCTCAAAAAAACGGCCTGCCCTCTGCGAAAGTAGAATAACTTCACGTCCGTTACCTCGTCGCGCTCTGGGGTGGGACGGCCCACTGCGCAGACTGCGTCGGCGTCGAGCGCCACCAGAATTTCTCCGGTCTTGAAATGGCGCTCGAAGGTCCTAAACCCGCCCTCTCTCCTGCGAGCTACCATAATTCCGGTGCTGATCTTAGACGGCAGCTCAAACTCCGCGATTTTACCCCAGTACGTGAGCTCATCGTTGTCGGACATACGTCTTTCGTCACTGCGTTGATGCAGGACTTTCCCGTACTCTTTGAAAGCCTCCGCTGACAGTTCGATCGGTTTCATATCTACTCCCCTCTCTATTATTACCGAATTTTTTCAAAAAGCGTTCGAGTAATTGATAGAGTATACCTGACGCCTCGCGTATCCTACGCGCACCACTGCCCTCCGCCCAACTCAAACCCAGACGCCGGCTCTATAAATCTCCGCGTTTGCCTGTCAATCTCTCGGTAGAACGTGCCGCAAAAAAACACTTGCCAACATGAAATGACGGACATTCCGAATACTTCGAGATTGTCATCTATTAAAAAACACAGACTTTTTGGCACGACCATTATTTGAGAAGCTAGTTCTTCTCAGACGAGACGACATAGCAAAAAGTCATGTCATCATCTTGTTGATAGCTCTAAGCGTATTTATGGTATATTCATTGAGTATTAAAGTCAATAGAATCCGACGGTCTCGGCATCACCCGATGTGGATTTGGATATTTTGTACTGTATCGAGAGTAGATTTGCTAAAAATTTGAAATAAATTGCACGTTTCTGAATTTGCGTGACTCAGATTGACTTTGTGCTGTCAGAGAGATATTATCTTCACATATCATAGCGGCGTGAAATTAATACGTTTCATTTTATGACTTCAGTAATTTATAGATAAGATAGGTACGCGAATGACTAAAAATATCGACAGCGACGAGCTGAATTTGATGCTCAATGTCGTCAAGAAATACTACGAAATGGGCATGACACAGGAACAGATCGCCAAAGAGGAATTCATATCGAAATCTTCTGTGTGCCGTCTAATAAAAAAAGCATCAGCGAACGGGATAATCAGTTTCAGTATAAATTACCCGGTTGACGCTGTGGATGACCTCGAAAATGAGTTTTACCGATATTTCGACATAGACAGGGTGGTCATAGCTCCGACATCCGGCGACGACATCGATGCCAGAATGAGAGGTACGTGCCGGCTCGTTGCTTCCGATATATGCAAGATGATACTGCCGAACGACATTCTCGCCGTATCGTGGGGGCTTACGATGGACCAGTTGGCAAGTACGTTCGCGACCGAGATCATCATCAACAAAAAGTGCGACAAGGTCGTTATGATGAACGGTTCAATAGCGAGCGAGGTACATTCGACAAAATCGAGTTACATTGTGGGACAATTCGCCGACTTTTTCTCCGCGAGGGGATATTTAATGCCAGTGCCGATGATCGTCGATACGAAGGAGACGGCAGATATGCTGAAGGCGGATTCCCACATCAAGTATGTACTCGAATACGCCGGAGCGTCGCGGCTGGCTGTGTTCAGCATCGGAGCGGCATCGTACGAATCGGTGCTCCGCAAACGGGGCGCGTATTCAAAGGAGGATTACGACGACGTTCTCACCAAGGGCGCTGTTGGCGACATAATAGGGCGGTGTTTCGACATAAACGGGAATCTGGTGAGTACCTCGATAGACGACCGAATAATGGGAATAGACATGAAGATTCTCAAATCAAAAAAGATTCGCATGGGAATAGGGGTGGGTAGCAACAAGGCAAGGGCGATTATAGGAGCGCTAAAGGGGGGTATGGTGAACCGCCTTTATATGGACAGCGTGACAGCGAAGGAAGTAAGGCGGCTTCTCAGCGTCGCACAGTGAATCTAATCTGGTGATATAAGGAGATCAGGACCGATGAAGGCCGTAATGATGTATAAACCAAAGAATCTCAAAGTTGAAGAAGTCCCTGAGCCGAAGCCTGGGAGGAACGAGGTACTGGTTAAGGTAATTGCGTGCGGTGTCTGCGGTTCAGACATACCGCGCATCAACAAATTCGGCGCGCATGTTTCACCGATCATTCCGGGACACGAGTTCTCCGGCAAAATAGTGGAAGCCGGCGCGGACGTGACCAAGTTCAAGGTCGGCGACAGGGTCACAGTACCGCCGTTGATCCCCTGCTACAAGTGCGAATGGTGCGAAAGGGGGATTTATTCCCTATGCGCATCATACGACTACTTCGGCTCAAGAAGACA
The DNA here is from genome assembly GCA_031290815.1 of Synergistaceae bacterium. GTDB lineage: Bacteria > Synergistota > Synergistia > Synergistales > Synergistaceae > JAIRWR01. Next base: position 4,183 of record JAISLO010000039.1, read on the forward strand.
TGGAGCCATGGCTCAGTACGTAACGGTACCCGAGGAGAATCTGTTAAAGCTGCCGGATAAAGTGGGTTATTTGGACGCCGCCACTACGGATCCCTGCGCGAATGCCCTGCATGGTCTGGCCCAGTCGAGGCTTCAAAGCGGCGAGGTGTTCGTGGCTTACGGAGCTGGCCCCATAGGGCTTTTCGCGATACAGGTGGGTCGCGTAAGGGGCGCTTCCGCTGTTATCGCGGTGGACATAGGCGAGCGCAAGACCGAAATAGCAAAAAAATGCGGCGCTGACATAGTTATAGATGCCGCGAAAGATGACCCGGCGGAAATAATAAAGAAAGCAACCGGGGGTAAGATGGCCGATGTCGTCATAGATTTCACCGGCGCCCCTCCAGCCCAGAAAAAGGCGATCGACTGCGCTGGCAAGATGGCAAGAGTAGTGCTCCTCGGAATTTCCCACAGCGGGCTTCCGCTCGACGAACATCAGGTAGACAACATCATGCGCGGGCAAATATCGCTGATAGGCTCGTGGAATTCGTTCACGAAGCCATTTCCAGGAAACGACTGGTACGAGGGACTGCGGCTGTTCGATGAGGGCAAAATTTCCTCCGAGCACATGATAAGCCATAAATTGCCGCTAGATGAAGCCCCTGATATATTCAACAAAATCGACGCGGGCGGCATGTTTTTCAACAAGGTCATGTTTCTCCCCAACGGGGAGAATTTCGACGGGTAAAGGAGAACTCAAAATGCTGGCTTGCATTTTCAGGAACGGACATTTCGAACTTGCGGAGAAGGAAGCGCCGCACGCCTCACAGGGCGGCGCGGTGATAAAAGTTAAAGCTACATCAATTTGCGGAACCGATTTCAGAACCTACAAGCACGGCAGCAACAAGATATGCGAAGGTATCACAGTCGGGCACGAGGTATGCGGGGAGATTGTCGAGATTGGATCGGGCGTCACCGGGTTTGCCAAGGGCGACCTCGTGACGGTGACTCCAGCTCTGGGATGCGGCGAATGCTACATGTGCGCGAAGGGTCACTCCAACATGTGCGACAATCTCCGGACGCTGGGGTATCAATTCGACGGATCGTTCGCCGAGTACATGGAAATCCCGGCGCCCTTTTTCGCGAACGACCACGTGAACCGCGTCTCGCCATCGGTAAAACCTGAAGCCGCGGCCCTTGCTGAGCCGGTTGCCTGTGCTGTCAACGCGCAGGAGTTTTTGCGCATAGAAGACGGCGACTACGTGGCAATATTCGGTTCTGGTTTTATCGGCTGCACACACGCTGAACTCGCCATTGCCCAGAATGCATCGAAAGTTGTGATGATAGAGCCTAACGCCGACAGATTGAAAACGGCTTTGCAGTATATACCGGGCATATATCCTGTAACCGGAGGCGATGACGTGGAGCGGTCAGTCAGCGAGATAACGGGCGGCAGGGGCGCCGATGTAGTGATAGTGGCCTGTTCGGTCGGGGCGGCGCAGGCGGACGCGCAGAAGATAACAGCGAAGCGCGGCAGGATAAGCCTGTTCGGCGGGCTGCCCGGAGACGGAAAAGGGTTCATAGACAGTAATATCGTCCACTACAAGGAACTGGGGATATTCGGAGTGCATGCCTCAACTGCGCGGCAAAATCGCAAGGTGCTTGAATGGCTTGCGAACGGGAAAATAGAGACTGGCAAATATATAGCAGGAAGATATCCGCTCAAGGATATAATGAAGGCGTTCGACGACGTCGACAGGAAAGGCATCATGAAAGCGGTCATCGTCGACGAGGGATATTAAGGCTTCTCAGTCGCGATCATGAACGGAGCTGGCGGGGAGCTCGCGGAGAGGGTGAGAGACGCCGTACTCGCCGCGATATATCGGAAATACGGGGTCAGGTATGTGCCGGTGGCGATTTCGAACCGGCACGCGCATCTTTGCCGAGAGGACGTGGAGGCGCTGTTCGGGTCGGGTTACGCGTTGACGCCGGTGAAGCCCTTGTCTCAGCCGGGTCAGTTCGCGGCGAAAGAGACTGTCACTCTGGTCGGCCCCAGGGGGAAAATAGAAAACGTGCGGGTGCTGGGACCGGAGAGAGACAAGACTCAGGTCGAAATATCGGTGACCGACTCGTACAGGCTGGGAATAAATCCCGTCGTCCGAATGTCCGGCGATGTGGCGGGCAGCCCTGGCGCGAGGCTGGAGACCCCCGGCGGCGCGGTTGTGCTGACGTGCGGCGTCATAGTCGCGGCCAGGCATCTTCATATTTCCGACTCTCAGGCCGCCGAGATGGGATTCTTCGACGGGCAGGTCATAACTCTGCAAACTTCAGGCATTCGCGGCGCGGTTCTGAAAAATGTCGTCGTGAGGAGCGGGGCTGAGTATAGAATGGAAGCTCATCTCGACCTGGACGAGGCAAACGCGGCGTTTCTGAAAAACGGCGACGCTATGGAAGCGGTAACGGGCTGAGCCTGTCGTGCTTGGTGACGTCTTGGACGACAGACAGAAGAAACTGCTGATAAACAGAATCGTTCAGGAGGTTCTGCACAGAATCGGCGCTCTGGAGGACGCGAAAGAAAATGTGTCGGGCACCCTAGTCCTCGTCACGTCGTATGTACCGTCTCCGAGGACGGCGCTGGAGCAGCTCAGACGAGATTTCGGCGGTGAACTGTCGTTTGTGTGCATGGGGGCACAAAATCCTTTCGCGCTGGAGAAAGCCCTCGTGTCTGGCACAGGAGAGGACGACAGGGTGACAGAGGCGGTCATGGGGGCCGCGCGAGTCGTTCTCCTGTCCCCCCGGATAAGCTTTCTGGAAAGCATATCGCAGGGCAGGGACGACGATTTCGCAACGCATCTTGTCATACGAAGCCTGCTGTGGATGAGGGAAGTGAGCGTGATGCTCGACTTCGTACCGCCGCGTTTCAGGAGGAACACGCTTTTTGAAAAACTGGCCGACCTCATTGCGGCGCTGGAAGATATGGGGATGAAAATACTGACTTATAAATGCGCCTCGGCCGCCCCGGAGAGAGCGTCCCTGGTTACCGAGGCCGACGTGCTGAGGGCTTGGAAGGAAAGGCGGCCGGAAATACTGTGTGAGCCGAGGGCGATAATCACCCCGGCCGCCAGGGACAAGTCCGTGGAGCTCGGGATAAGAATAAATTGACGGCGGGATCTGCGCTGGATGGGGGAAGCAGATGCAATTAGCCAGGGTTAAGGGTACTGTTGTGAGCACCAATAAAACGGAGAAATTGAACGGCCTCAAATTGCTGATAGTCAAGCCCATCGACATCGAGACGTTCGATGAGAAGGGCAGCTTGGTCGTTGCCATCGACACGGTCGGCGCAGGAGAGGGCGAGGTAGTGATGTGCGTCGGCGGAAGCTCGTCCCGGCAGACGAGCATCACGGACGGAAAACCGGTGGATCAGTCGATAATAGCCATTATAGACTCCGTCGACATAAGCGGCGAAAGAGTTTTCGAAAAATTCAAAGCCGAACGGGAAGAAAAAATCCAATAATTCAAGAGGTCTGAAAAAATGGCATTGAGCGCGGAACAAATCAGGCAATTCGTCAATGACGCCATACGCGAGGTCTCCGGGCAGACCGCAGGCACGACAGGGGAGTGGCTGTGCGGCGACGCGAACGAGGCGACCAGCAGCGCGAAAGCGTCACAGAAGCAGCTCTCGAAAATGTCTCTGGAACACAGGGGCCGCCTGATAGCGGCCATGAGGAACGCGGCGCTCGAAAACGCGGAATACCTGGCCGAGTTGGCACACAACGAGACCGGGTACGGCAACGTCAAGCACAAGACTTTGAAAAACAGGCTCGCCGCGGCCAAAACTCCCGGAATCGAAGACCTCCGCCCGGAGGCGTACAGCGGGGACGACGGATTGACGCTTGTGGAATGCGCTCCTTTCGGAGTGATAGGTTCCATAACGCCCTCCACGAATCCGACCGCGACCGTCATAAACAACTCCATCAGCATGATAGCCGCCGGCAATTCGGTGGTGTACAACCCGCATCCGGGCGCGAAAAAGTCCTCCACGGAGGCCATGAGGATACTCAACGAAGCCATAGTCTCGGCCGGCGGTCCTCCAGCCCTTATCGCGACCGTGCGGCAGCCCACGCTGCAAACCGGGGCGGCAATAATGGGGCACAGCGACATAAAACTCTTGTCGGTGACGGGCGGCGAAGCAGTGGTGGCAGTCGCCATGAAATCAGGGAAAAAAGTCATCGCAGCCGGGCCCGGAAACCCGCCGGTCATAGTCGACGACACTGCGATAATCACCCAGGCGGCGAGAGACATAGTGGACGGGGCCAGTTTCGACAACAACGTCCTGTGCGTGGCGGAAAAGGAAGTGTTCGCGTTTGACAGCATAGCCGGCGAGCTCATGAGCCAGATGCAGCACTGCGGGGCATACAAGGCGTCGGAGGCCGACACTGACAAAATAGTCGCGGCAGTGCTCGAACAGCGAGACGGCGGATACGCGGTCAACAGAAAATTCGTCGGCCGAGACGCCGCGTACATACTGCGGCAGAGCGGCGTTTCGTATGTAGGAACCCCGCGCCTCATCATCTCCGAGGTTGACAGATATCATCCGCTGGTGGTCACCGAGATGCTGATGCCGATCCTGCCCGTCACCAGGGTGAAAAACATCGACGAGGCGATCGCGGAGTCGCTGAGGGCTGAGCATAATTATCAGCACTCGGCTTACATACACTCCACAAACATCAAGCACATGTCGGCCGCTGCATCGGCCCTCAACACCACCATATTCGTGAAGAACGCGCCATCTTACAGCGGGCTTGGATTCGGCGGCGAGGGATTCACCACTCTCACCATAGCGACGCCCACCGGCGAGGGACTGACGAGCGCTAAGTCCTTCACCCGCTCCAGACGGTGCGTGTTGAAGGGTGATTTGAGGATTGTCTGAGGCAGAGGGCATGAGCGACATTGTCGAGAAGATCCGCGACGCCGGGGTAATAGGAGCGGGAGGCGCTGGATTCCCCACTCACGTGAAAATAGCGTCGGCCCGTCCCGAATATGTAATAGCCAACGGGGCCGAATGCGAACCCCTGTTGCGAGTCGACCGGCAGGTCATGGAATTTCACGCGGATGACGTCGTCGAGGGATTGCGTCTCGTAATGAACCACACAGGCGCGACCAGGGGCGTGATAGCCCTCAAGGAACACTACAAAAGCGCGATCGCGGCGCTGGAAGGCATCGCGGCGAAAAAGGGCGTGACGCTTCACCTGATGAAGAGTTTTTATCCGGCCGGAGACGAGCAGCAGTTGGTTCACGACATAACGGGGCGCGTCGTCCCGACCGGAGGAATACCTCTGGACACCGGCGCGGTGGTCTTGAACGTAAGCACGCTGACTAACGTCGCGGCCGCCGCCGGAGACATTCCGGTGACCGAAAAGTACGTGACTGTGACCGGGGCCGTGAGGCGTCCCGCGACATTCAGGGCGCCGGTAGGGATCTCGATGAAGAGGCTGGTGGAGGAGGCAGGCGGCGTTGACGGCGATTGCGCTTTTATAATCGGCGGGCCATGCATGGGCCGCGTCGAGACTGACATAGACATTCCGGTCGGCAAGGCCACCGGAGGCATAATAGCAATCCCCGCCGTTCATCCTCTGAGGATCATCAAAAACGACCGGATGAATTTGCAGCTCATAAAGGCGGCGTGCTGTCAGTGCTCCATATGTACGCAGATGTGCCCCCGAAATTCACTGGGCCTGAGGGTCGAGCCGCACAAGGCCATGAGAAGCCTCGCCCAGGGAATGGATCTGATGGATGGAGCGAACGGGGTTTTTTCCTGCTGCGAATGCGGAATATGCACATATTACGCCTGCAATTTCGGGCTGAAGCCGTCTCTGGTGATGGGACGAACCAAGGCGGCGATGCAAAAGACCGGAATAAAGCCCGTCAAGGAAGTCTCGTCCCAGGAGGACAGGGCCATGGAATCGAAGCGCATACCCACGCGCCGCCTCATTCATAGGCTGGGTTTGAGCGAATACGATGTCGATGCCCCGCTGGATGAACGCCCGGTCGAAACGGACGCCGTGAGAATACCTCTCAAAATGCACGCCGGAGCGCCGTCCATGCCTGTAGTGACCGCAGGACAGCCCGTCAGAAAGGGAGAGCTCATCGCCGACATACCCAAATCGTCCCTTGGCGCGAGGATTCACGCCAGCATCGGCGGCAGAGTGACGGACGTCACGGAAAAATACATAGAGATAAAGGTGTAGCGAATGAGACAGTCACTCGGAATGATAGAAGTGGTCAGTGTTCCGGTCGGGATAGAAGCGGCCGACGCCATGCTCAAAGCGTCGGACGTATGCCTTGTCACCGCCCAGGCCGTGTGCGCCGGAAAATACGCCGTGGCGGTCACCGGTGACGTGGCCTCGGTGGAATCATCCGTAGCGGCCGGCAGGGCCGCCGCCGGGATGAAGCTGATAGACTCTCTTGTGGTGCCGAACATAGATGAGCAGGTTCCGCTCGCCATTAACATGTGTTCCGACCCAGGGGAAATCCACGCGCTGGGAATCATGGAGACATTTTCGCTCTGCGCGGCGGTTCTTGCGGCTGACGCGGCGGTGAAGGCGGCGGACGTGCGCCTGATAGAGGTCAGGCTGGGCAGAGGCTTGGGCGGCAAGTCCTTCATCACGCTCACAGGAGACGTGGCGGCCGTCGAGGCGGCTGTGAGGGCGGCCGGCGAGCCGGAGGACATAAAGGGATTGATTGCGGACCGAACGGTGATCCCATCTCCGCACCCCGATATAGTGAAATCTGTGTTTTGAGAGAGCGAGGCTCTGACAGTAAATTGCCGATAAGAGGAGGACGTGAAATGTCTAAAGAGGCTCTTGGCATGATTGAGACCAGGGGATTGATCGGCGCCATAGAGGCGGCCGACGCGATGGTGAAGGCCGCTAACGTGGTGCTGGCAGGGAAACAGCAGATAGGGAGCGGCCTTGTGACAGTAATGGTGCGCGGGGACGTCGGAGCTGTCAAGGCGGCTGTGGACGCGGGCGCGGCGGCGGCCAAGAGGGTCGGCGAGCTCTACGGCGTGCACGTGATACCCAGCCCGCACAGTGACGTCGAGGGCATTCTGCCGGTAAAAACGGCGGCCGCTTCGGGAAAGACGGCAAAGTAAAAACGTGTACGCGGGAGAAGTCGTCGGCTGTGTGGTGGCCACGGTCAAGGAGCCGAATCTGGACGGCATACCTCTTCTGGTGGTGCGGCTGATAGAAAACGGAAAGAAGAAGGGCATGGTCGTCGCCGCAGACTCGACCAGACAGGCGGGGAGGGGAGATTTCGTATACATGATAGGTTCCAAGGAGGCCGCGCGCATGTTCAGGAAAAATCTGACGCCCGTGGACGCAGCGATAGTCGGTTTCATAGACGAGTACAGGGAAGAATTGCAGTAAAGAATACTCCATAATAAAATCTGAGAAAGGCGGAAGAAAAATGGAAAAACTGGCTTTGGGAATGGTAGAGACGAGAGGCTTGATAGGAGCAATCGAGGCGGCGGACGCGATGGTAAAGGCTGCCAACGTCGGTTTGATAGGCAAGGAGCAGATAGGCAGCGGGCTGGTGACGGTAATGGTGCGCGGCGATGTGGGAGCCGTCAAGGCCGCAGTGGACGCTGGCGCGGCGGCGGCCAAGAGAGTCGGCGAACTCTACGGCGTGCACGTGATCCCCAGCCCGCACAGCGACGTCGAGGGTATCCTGCCCGGCAAAAAATAGAAGGGACAGACGTGAGAATAGCCCTTGTCGTGGGAAACGTCGTCTCCACGATAAAAGACAAGTCGTATTACGGCTATAAACTGATGATAATAGAGTATCTCGACGAGGACGGCCGGCCTTCGGGAGCTCGTCAGATCGCGTTTGACGCCGGACAGTCCGGCGTGGGAGACGTGGTTCTGGTGAATGTGGACGGAGGAGCCGCGAACATGATAATGGGCAAAGATGTCATAGCGGATCTTACAATTTGCGGCATATTGGACAGCTATACCTACGAGGGTGAGACCAGGTCGTTCTCCGGAGGCGGTAGATAAAAATGGACGTTGAAAAGATAGTGAGCGAGGTCATAAAAGAACTGCAATCCCGTCCCGCGCCGAGCGACTCCGGCGATCCCTTCGGCGTGAGACCGTGGGAGGTTCCATCGAGACTGGAACACTCCCTGCTGAATCCGGACACGAGCATGGACAAAATCCTGAAGGAGTGCGCCAACGCGCGAAGGTACTGCGTCGCGGCCGTCTGCGTCGCTCCGTATTACGTCTCCGCGGCAGCCGACGCTCTGCGGGGAAGCGGCGTGAAGGTATGCGCCGCGGTAGGATTCCCTCACGGATGCATGTCTGCGGCAGCGAAGCTCGCTGAGGTGAAGGACTGCATCAAGAACGGGGCCGACGAGATAGACGCGGCGGTCAATATACTGGCCGTAAAATCCGGCCGCATGGCCGACGCCAGGGAAGACTTCGAGCAGATAACAGGGGCGGCGCGCGGCAAAGCGGCGGTCAAGGCCGTGTTCGAGCACAGCGTATACTCGGACTCGGAAAAAATCGCCGTGCTCGAGATGGTCAGCGCCTGTGGAGCTGATTACGTGAAGATACAAAACGTTCTCAGCGGCAAAGGCGCCGAAGCGGAGGACATTCGCTACGTGAGGGGCGTTCTGAGGCGCAACGTCAAAATCAAAATCGATGGCGGAGTGAAGACTCTGGCCAAAGCGTTGGAACTGATGAATGCCGGGGCCGACCGCATCGGCGGGACAGCCACCGTTGCGGTGGCGAAGGAAGCGGAAGGGAAACTCTGACAATATAAATTGGAGGAAGACGATGAGCGCTAAGGACATAGACATAAACGAAATAATAAAGTTGGTGACGGCTGAGGTGTGCGCGAATTTCAACGCCGCCGGGACGGAAACCGCCGATGGATTCACTCCGTCGTCGCTGGCCCGGTATATAGACCACACACTGTTGAAACCGGAAGCGAGCCTCGACGAGATAAAGAAAATATGCGACGAGGCGAAACGGCATCATTTCGCGAGCGTCTGCGTCAACAGCTGCTATATAAAGTTCGTCGCCGATTCGCTGGAAGGAAGCGGTGTCGCTCCGTGCTGCGTGGTCGGTTTTCCCCTGGGGGCGATGATACCCGAGGCAAAGGCGGGCGAGGCCCTTTGCGCCGTGAACAGCGGGGCCAGGGAAATAGACATGGTGATAAATGTAGGAGCGGCGAAATCCGGCGACTGGAAGCTGGTCTGCAAGGACATAGAGGGCGTGGTGAACGCTGTGCGCGGGCGGGCCATAGTCAAGGTGATCATAGAAACCTGTCTTCTCTCGGACGAGGAAAAAGTGAAAGCATGCGCCGTGAGCAAACTCGCCGGAGCCCATTTCGTAAAAACGTCCACGGGCTTCTCCAAGGGCGGGGCCACAGTTGACGACGTAAAACTCATGCGAGAGGCGATAGGCCCCGAGATGGGATTGAAGGCGTCGGGCGGTGTGAGGACATACGAAGACGCGGTAAACATGATAAAAGCAGGGGCCACCAGACTTGGGACGAGCTCAGGGGTCAAGCTTGTCTCCGGCGGCGGCGCAGCCGAGCACAAGTGCGTGGACTGCGGCGCGTGCAAAGTAGTATGCCCGAGTGGGCGAGCCGTAGTGCTAAAAGGGCTCTGCTGAGTGTCTGAGGCGGTTTTCGTCCGATGATGAGAAGGCCGATAATAGCCGGCAACTGGAAGCTGAACAAAACCCCGTCGCAGACAGCCGCTTTCATAAGGGAGACAGCGCCTCTCGTCAGCGGAGCGCGTTGCGAGATCGTGGTGTGCCCGACGGCGGCCTGCCTGTTCGCGGCGCGTGAGGCGACCAGGGGCTCTAACATAGCGCTGGGCGCTCAAAACATGTTTTACGAGGACGCTGGCGCCTTCACCGGCGAAATATCCCCCGACTCCCTGCTGGAGTTGGGGGTCTCATACGTCATCGTCGGACACTCTGAGAGGCGCGCGCTCTTCGGTGAAAGCGACGAAATAGTGAACAAAAAGACGCTGAAGGCCATAGAAAAGCGCCTGAAACCGATCGTGTGCGTTGGAGAGTCAGCCCTCCAGAGACAGCTTGGCGTCACTGAAGAAACAGTCCGAATCCAGACGAAACTCGCTCTGGCCGGCCTGCCAGCCAGAGATGCCGAGGACGTCGCAATAGCTTACGAGCCGATCTGGGCAATAGGCACCGGAGTGAACGCGACAAGCGCGGAAGCCAACTCGACGATTCGATGCATAAGGGCTGTGCTTGGAGAAATATACACAGCCGAACTGGCCACAAAAATCAGGATTCTGTACGGAGGCAGCATGAACGCCGGAAACGCGCGCGATCTGCTCTCGGCCAGCGACATAGACGGAGGGCTGATCGGAGGCGCGAGCCTCAACAGCTCTGACTTCGCCAAAATAGCGCTGTCCGTATGAAGATTCTGTTTTATGGCGACGAATTTGTAAAAATGCGTGAGACCCTGCTCTCATCTATGAGCGGGCATGACGCTGAGACGTCTGACAGCCGCACCGTAAACGAGAAGATCTCCGGCGCGGAGGTTCTAGTAACCCGCCCCGGCACAGAGGTCAGCAGGGATCTTTTGGAGGCCGCCCCGAATCTGAAGCTGCATCAGCTGTATGGCACAGGCCTGGAGGGAGCGGACTTTGAAGCGTGCGCCGATCTCGGGATTGCCGTGTGCAACGTGCCGTCGCTGGGCACAGGAAACGCGGAGGGAGTGGCCGAGATCGCCCTGCTGCACATGCTTCTTCTTGGAAAAAAGTATTCCTTTGCCAGGGAGAATGCGCGAGCCGGAAGGCTGTTCTCCCCGAGGGGGATTTCTCTGTGGAAGAAGCGCGCCTGCATCGTAGGGCTGGGAAACCTCGGTCACGCGACCGCCGAAAGGCTGTCCGCCATCGGAATGGTGATACGGGGAGTCAATCGCAGTCCCGTGAGCGCGGAGAAGCTCGCATCGATGGGCGTGAGAGAGTTTTTCCAGATGAACAGGCTTTATGACGCGGTTTCAGGGTGTCGTTTCGTGATAGCGGCGCTTGCTCTCAACGACGAGACATGCGGCATCTTTGACGAGCCGTTCTTCCGTGCGATGGACGCGGGCTCTTTTTTCATAAACGTTGCCAGAGGCGGTTTGGTAAGGGAGGATGCCCTGCTGAGGACACTGAACGAAAAACACCTGGCAGGAGCCGGTCTCGACGTGCTCGCGGATGAGCCAACCAGCCCTGACAACCCCCTCCTGACTCACCCTTCGGTGACGCTGACCCCGCATATCGGTGGCAACACCGACGAGTCGGTGAGGGGAATACTCGGATTTGTCAGGGACAACATCGACCGCCTGTGCCGAGGAGAGGACACGCTTTCAAGACAGGACTTGCGCGGCGGCGCGTGACGAACTTGCAAAAGCCTGTTTTCCCATTCCAATTCCCTGCTGTCCTGTGTCAATGAGACGAGGGGGACTTTCGTGAAAGGACGCATACGCGGAATAATAATGCTCACGACGGCTTCATTCATCTGGGGGACGGGGTTTGCCGCACAGCGCCTTGGGATGGAGCACGTCGGGCCGTTGACCTTCATAGCGGCCCGCTTTATGTTGGGCGGTATCGTCCTGCTTCCGATCATACTGGCCAACTCCTTCATGCCGGGGCTGACGCCGGGGCAGGACAAAAATCGTTCGCACGGATCCGCACTGCGCGGCGGCTTATGCTGCGGCTGCGTACTGTTTGTCTGCGTCGTCCTGCAACAGGTAGGCGTCATCTACACTACGATAGGCAAGGCTGGATTCATAACAGCGCTTTACATCGTCATAGTGCCGGCATTTGGGCTCTTTCTGGGCATAAGGAGCAAATTGCGAACGTGGATGTGCGTCTGCGCCGCCGCTGTCGGAATGTACCTGCTCTGCGCCGGGGAATCATCCTCCCTGAACAAGGGTGATGTGTTGGTCTTCGGCTCTGCGGTCTTCTTCGCCGTTCACATCCTCGTAGTCGGCCGCTTCTCGCGCGTCGCTGACGGAGTCAGGCTCTCGTGTGTCCAGTTCTTCACGTGCGGCGCGCTCGGTTTTGTCACTGCGATCGTCTTCGAGCGCCCGGCGCTGTCCGGCATCATATCCGCTTGGGCCTCCATCTTATACGCCGGCGCGCTCTCCAGCGGATTGGCGTTCACACTTCAAACTCTCGGCCAGAGGGAGATAAACCCGGTGACTGCGTCCCTCCTCATGAGTCTGGAATCGGTCTTCGCAGCACTTACAGGATGGATTGTGTTGAAGGAGACCCTGTCGGCGCGCGAAATAACCGGCTGTATATTGATACTTTCGGCAAATCTGCTGATCCAGACATCGAACGCGGACGAAAAAACACCGGGACGAAACCGACAAGCGGACGCCGTTCGATAGGTGCGCTCTCGTCCAGGCCACTTCACCGGACGCGGCTGAATGGCTATAATGACTCGTATTGTGTCAATCTGACGGAGGTGCGGGCGGAATGAGGATTTTTATAAGCGCGGACATGGAGGGAGCGACAGGAATCGTTCAGTGGGAGCAGGTGGACAGGCCGGAACCAGATTACGCATTCGGCCGAAAGATGCAGCTGCACGACGTCAAGGCAGTCGTCAGCGGCGCGCTCGATGCTGGAGCGGACGAGGTTTTGGTAAACGACTCCCACGATTACATGATCAACCTGCTTGCAGACGAGCTGGGCTTCGATTCGCGGGTCAGGCTTCTCTCGGGCTCAAACAAGAAATTCTCGATGGTGCATGGCTTCGAGGGAGCGGACGCCGCGTTTTTCGTCGCGTACCACGCAAAGGCCGGGACGAAACACGCCATTCTCGATCATACGATGAGTTCAAAGTCGATATTCTCCGTCGTCTTAAACGGCCTGGAGGTTGGGGAGACGGGCCTCAACGCGGCGGCCTGCGCCGGAGAAAAAATCCCCGTCGCGCTGGTCACGGGAGACGCCGCCGTATGCGCGGAAGCCAGAGACCTTCTCGGGGAAGGTCTTGTGACGGCGTGCGTCAAGGACGCGCACTCCAGGACCGCGGCAAATTGCCTGCTTCCGGAGGAGAGCGGCCGCGTTCTGAGAAAAGCGGCGGCCCTCGCTGTCGAACGCGCGAGGTCTGGCGCCTCCCCGATAATGGACATAGGGAAAGGCGATTTCGACCTGCGCGTAACGTTTCAGAACTCGTTCCAATGCGACAGAGCGGACAAGATTCCCGGAACGGAGAGAATGGACGGCCGCACCATTCGCGTTACCGGCGGACTCATGACGGATGTGATCCGGTGGATTCTGGCCCTTATCTGACCTTGGGGAAGAGCGCCATTCTCGCATGAAAATTCTGGTTTTGGCCGGCGGTCTCAGCCATGAGCGCGACGTCTCGCTGTCGTCCGGAAGCCTGGCTGCGAACGCGCTGATGGCTGGAGGACATAGCGTGGCCCTGGTCGATCTGTACCTTGGGATCGAGAGCGAACGGGACATTTTCCTGGACGGCGACTCCGGGAAGAAGTACAGCTATCAGGTGACCCGCCAAGAGCCGGATCTCGCTAAGGTAAAGGAGGAAAACGGCGGCAGGGATGCGTTGATCGGCCCTAACGTCATTGAGGCCTGCATGGGATCGGACCTGGTTTTCATGGCCCTCCACGGCGGAATAGGGGAGAACGGCCAGATTCAGGCGGTCTTTGACTGTTACGGCGTCAAGTATACGGGAAGCGGCTATATCGGATCGCTCCTGGCGATGGACAAGGACCTCGCAAAACGGATCATGAGACAGAGCGGCGTTCCAACGGCCGACTGGTGTTTGGCCGCATCGGAAGACGCCGACGCGAAGAGCCTGATAAGCGAGCTGGGGTTGCCATTGGTGGTGAAACCGTGCTGCAACGGTTCCAGCATAGGCGTGTCGATGGCAAACGACCGATCCGAATTGGAGGCGGCGATATCCGCGGCCGGGCGCTATGAATCGCGCCTGCTGGCTGAGAAAAAAATCACCGGCAGGGAGTTTTCGGTCGGAATCCTTGACGGCCGGCCTCTGCCTGTGATAGAGATCAAGCCCAGGAGCGGATTTTACAACTACGAAAACAAGTATCAGGCTGGGGCTGCGGAGGAGATCTGCCCGGCGGAGCTGAGCGAACGATCGGCGGAGGATCTGCAAGAATTGGCGCTGAAAACCCACAGCGCGCTGAGGCTTGGAGGCTACTCGCGGATCGATTTTATACTGGATGAGAACAACGGACCGTTCTGCCTCGAAGCCAACACCCTGCCGGGGTTGACGCCGACGAGCCTGCTCCCGCAGGAAGCGGCCGCCGCCGGCGTCTGTTACGAGGACCTTTGCGACAAGATCGCGAAACTGGCCTTCAAAGCGGGAGGCCAGCCCAGGGCAAAATCGAGAATATGCAATGAAGGGATTGTGCTAAAATGAAACAAAAACCAATATCAATGTATGACTCATTTGAAATCGGGAATTTGATGATAAAGAATCGCCTGGTCAGAAGTGCGACCTTTGAGTTCGGAGCAGACGACGGGGTGGTAACGCAAAGAATTATTGAATTGTACCGCCAGCTTGCCGAGGGCGGCAGCGGACTTATCATTACTGGTATGTACGCGGTCTTGTCCAGCGCAAGGAGCAGTCCCGTCATGGTAGAAACAACTTATGATGGGTATGTAGACGATATGAAGCGGATTGTGGATATCGTGCATGAAAATGGAAGTCTGTTGTTTGTCCAGCTCAATCATACGGGTTATAAGACGGCGAAAAGCCCCGGCTATGACCGAATTGGCGTCTCGGAGCAGGAAATCGCAGAAGGTTACACTTATCTCGAAGCGACGCCAGATGATATTAAACGGATTGCCGAAGCCTTTGGCAAAGCCGCAAAACGTTGCAAAGAGGCTGGCTGTGACGGTGTTCAAATCCATGGTAGTCATGGTTATTTAATCAATACGTTTCTATCTCCTTATTACAACCAAAGGACGGACGCTTATGGCGGTCCCATTGAAAATCGCGCCCGAATATTATTCGAGATATACGATGAAATACGAAACGCGGTAGATAATAATTTTCCGGTTAGCGTTAAGATCCCATTTAGTGATAGGGTGTCTCCTTCTATTATGCCAGATGAATGTGTTTATGTATGCAGAGAATTAGAAAAAAGGGGCATTGATATGATAGAGGTGACTTCTGGATTGACAATGGACGGTGGCGGTTCATCCTTTTCTCCTTTTGTAAAAGATGAGTCTCAAGAGGGCAGCTTTTTGGCTGGCGCGGCGCAACTGGCAAATGCGGTAGGTATTCCGATTGTCAGTGTGTGCGGCTACAGAACACCCGACTTTATTGAAAAAGCACTAAATGAAACGGCTGTAGCCGCTGTTTCCCTTTGCAGGCCGCTTGTGAGGGAGCCCGCTCTCTCCAATCGCTGGAAATCGGACCGGACAAAGGCCGCCTGCATTTCATGCAACCGCTGTTTTATGTCAAAAGGCATTATTGCCTGTCAGGCAGAAAAGTAGGAAAGACGCCCGATGAAAATGACGGTACTGTGCTATGACTCATAGATAGCTGCCATGAGGCAAATAAAATAACCTCAGTTATGACAGACAGTTTCTTGCGTCAATTTACAGCGGCAGGATCAAATGGCGGTTTTGAAACAGAAAAATCAAAGCCGCCGCAAGCTTTTCAGGTATCAGTCATGCCCCCTTAAAAAAACTGATGAGGTCCGGATATAACAAATCCTGCCCGTTTATATAAGTGTCGTGTTTATGGCCGTCCATGACTTTCAGGGCCGCGTCCGGAAGAGCGGCGGCAAGGTTCGTAAATGTCTCCGGCTTGAAAATATCCTTTTCAGCCGCGATTACAAGAACGGGGATGTTCACGCCCTTCACCGCATCCAATTCAATATTGGGCTCTTCCAGCATCAATTTGAACAAGGGGTCTTTTGTCCTCTCATAAGTGTCCTTCACAAACCGGTAGCTCTTTTCGGTAAAATCATCCGGCTTCAGATTTACACCAAGCAGCGCCATTTTGCTTACCGTTTCAATGTGATTCATCGCGAGGATCAAGCCTATGACAGCGCCGTCGCTGAAGCCGATTATGCCGACGCGTCCCAATTTCAGCACCTCTATGAATCGGTAAATATCATCGGCCATCGTGTTGTATGAGTAATCATCCGTTTTTTTGCTCTGGCCGTGATTTCTGCTATCGACGGA
>JAISLO010000040.1 GCA_031290815.1 Synergistaceae bacterium
CCGACCCCACCGCCCAGTACGGCCGCCCCGCCGCCCTAGGCCGCAGACCTTCGGAGGAGTCCAAAATCCGCGTCGAGCAAGGAATGCCCGACGGCTGCTGGTATGGCTGCTCGCTCTCGTGCGCGAAGGCAACGCCGCCGTTCGAGCTGACGACCGGCCCGTGGAAGGGA
Organism: Synergistaceae bacterium; assembly: GCA_031290815.1. Classification (GTDB taxonomy): domain Bacteria; phylum Synergistota; class Synergistia; order Synergistales; family Synergistaceae; genus JAIRWR01. The sequence goes on from JAISLO010000040.1 coordinate 171, forward strand.
CGCCGCGTGATAGTCGACGGGCCTGAGTACGAGACGGCGGCCGGGCTCGGCTCAAACGTCGGCATATTCGACCCCGAATGGACGATAGAGGCCAACTTCTACGCCGATCACTACGGCATAGACACAATATCCCTCGGAACCGGGATCGCTTTCGTGTGCGAGTGCTACGAGCTTGGTCTGATAAACAAACAGGATACCGGAGGACTGGAGCTGAACTTTGGCAACAAGGCCGACATCATGGAACTGATCCACAGGATAGCCCTGGGCGCCGACGAGTTCTCGCGCATGGTGTCGCTCGGAACGCGCAGGATGAAAAAGCTCTTCGCCGAGAAGTACGGCGCCGACAGGAAGATCATGGAGGACATCGCGATGGAGGGACAGGGGCTGGAGGCCTCCGAGTACCGCTGTCAGGAGTCCATAGCGCAGTGGGGCGGATACTTCCTCACCCTCAAAGGACCGCAGCACGACGAGGCGTGGCTGATATTCATGGACATGGTAAACAAGCAGCTGCCGACATACGAGGACAAGGCGGAGGCGCTCTTTTACTTCCCCAACTTCCGCCTGTGGTTTTCGCTCGTCGGCTTGTGCAAACTGCCGTGGAACGACATTGAGCCAGAGGACAACCACACGAAGTACAAGGGCATCGAGGCGGCCAAGGTGCCCGAACACGTGCAGAACTACGTCGACATATACAACGCCGTCACTGGCAAGAGCGTGGTCAAGGAGGACCTGATCACAATGTCGGAACGTGTGTACAACTTCGAGCGAATCTTCAACCTGCGGATGGGCAAGGGCAAGCGCGCTGACCACAACTGTCCCAACAGGGGGCTGGGCCCGGTGTTCGAGGACGAGTGGATGGCCCGCCCTGATTACTTCGACGGCAAGCTGAAGGAGGCCGGGATCGAGCCGGAGGGCCTGAGCGTCAAGGAGAAGATAGAACGCCTCCAGGCGCACCGCAGGGCCCAGTGGGAACAGCTCGTCGACAAGGTGTACGCGAGGCGAGGCTGGAACCGCAACGGTATTCCCATGCTCGAAACCGTCCGGAGGCTGGGCATAGACTATCCCGACGTCGTCGAACTGCTGGAGCGCAATCTCAAGCCGGAGGATGAATTTCAATGATCATGGTGAACGGGGATGAATTTGAATGGAGGGAGGGTTTGACCGTACAGGACATATTGGACGAAAAAAAATATACGTTCAGGCTGATATCGGTATGGATAAACGGCGAGGTCGTCAAAAAACGCGGCGACTACGCCTCGACGCCTGTCCCCGACGGGGGAGAGGTTGAGATCCTCCACATGATGAGCGGAGGCTGACGGTTAGGTCGCTTTATCAGGGCGTTCGCGCATTTTGCGAGCTGACACGAATTTGGATGCAATACATTCGTCAATAGCCCTTGGGAGGGAAACCCTTGGTTTCCTGGGCTGTGAAGGTCTGAATCATCGGGTTAAAAAAATATTGAGGGACAAATCCCATTGAGCAGCGAACATTTTTTGAAGATGCCGCGTTGTTCATGATGGGTGTTTATTCCTCAGTGTCAGGGGTGTTGATCTTGAAGTGTGAGGACGAGCTTCAATGGAGCGTTGTTTTAAGGCTTCTGAAATCTGCCCGGCTGAGGGTGACCAAGCATCGCAAGGCCATCTTGAGATCTCTCCTGGAGTCGGGCCGCCCCGTCTCGCACTCCGAGATCAACAGGGATCTCCCCGATTTGGACCGCGTCACGCTGTACAGGACGCTGTCCGCGTTTGTCAGGGCCGGGATTGCTCATCAGGTGCAAGGCCCGGACGGATCATGGCGGTTTTGTGCCCACAGCATGAAAGAGAAGGGATGCCCTGGCAATCACCCTCATTTTCTCTGCACCGCGTGCGGGACGATGATATGCCTGACGGGCCATACCTTGGAGAGGCTGGAGGTCCCGGAGGGGTATGAGGTGTCTGGCAAGCAGTTCGTCGTCTACGGCCTGTGCGCCAAGTGCGCTTCTGGTTCGTCCGGGCGGGATAGATAAATTCCATATAGACATTAAAGCCTCCAAGGATTTCGCGCCGCTGCCTCCTACAGTATGATCTCAGTGTCGCTCGTCGTGTGACAGCTGATGTATAATATCACGACGGTCGAGTGCGGGATGTTCCTCCTTGGCGTCTCTATGTTAACGGCGAGCACGGTGTCGAAGTCGCCGAAGCCGGGCAGGTTTCCATCCAGGTCGTTGATCGTCCACAGCAAGTCAGATTCCATTCGGGCCAAGGTCTCGTCTTCGTTGTACTCGTTTGTGCCGCGGGTCATCGCGCGCTTTGCCATGAGCGCGGACTCCTCGATCGTCCTGCCCATTCCGACGCCAATGGTCACGGGAGGACATAGGTCGGGCAGGGCATTCTTTGCCGTCTGTGCTATAAAATCCTTCACTGCTTCGATGCCTTGCGGAGATGACGTCGCATCGAACCTCCCCCCGCTCTCGATGCCGATCGGCAGGATATTTATCCTCAGTCTGTCTCCTGGGACTATGTCGTAGTGGATGGCGTATGGCAGATCGTCAGTTCCCCAGTCGCCCGAAACAGGCCATGCCATGATCTCATCGTGATCCCAGCTTCCCCTCAGAACTCCGTCTCGAATGGCGTCGTTCAGGCTGCCGCCAGTCACGCGGACATCCTGTCCGACCTCCGCCAACACCATCGTCGTCCTGGGACGCGCGCACATTCGCAGCGCATCATGCGTCTCCTCAGGCGAGTCCATGTCGGAGTCGTCGGGCGACAGCATGAGCTCTATCTCAGAATCGCTCAAATGGCGGTTCGATTTCGCGCACAGTTTGGAAACGGCCTCCGTTATCTCTTCGACGCTGATTTCCCTGATCATGCCGGTTTCAGTTTCGGTTCCGACCGCGTCGGCCGAGCTCGCCGAGCCTGAGGCTTCGTCGCTGTCCCGGTCAGGCGTGCTGGCTATTTTGTCCGTGATCCCCAAAAGATCCTCCGACGAGTGCGCCGGGCGATCCGGTTTTTCGTCCGCTGAGACGGCGGCGCCTTCGAGCTGTTCCTTCACCTTTATCCTTCCTCCGCTCTCGACGGTTCTGAAACCGGCGTCGATCAGCATGGATGAGCCGTCAGTGAGGTCCGTCGACGTCGGTGCGCCGAGCACCACGGATATCAGCCTGATGTCGCCGCTGCGGGCTGTCGTTATGAGATTGTGTCTCGACGCACGTATCCAGCCCGTCTTCAAGCCATCCACGAGGGGATGGGTGCGAAGCAGCGGGTTCTTGTTGGTCGTCGTCTTGTTTCCGTGGGTGATGTCCGGCATACTGTGGTAGCGCAGGGCATCAGGATGATTCTCGATGTAAGATCTGCTCAGCTTCAGCATGTCGAGCGCCGTCGTAATCTGAGACGATGACGGCAGTCCGTTTGGGTTTCTGAATATCGTGTCCCTCATTCCGAGCTCAGACGCCTTGGCGTTCATCGCGCGCACGAATTTCTCCACCGTTCCAGAGATATGTTCGGCCACAGCGACGGCGGCGTCGTTTCCGGAGGCGACGGAGGTGCCCATCAAAAGGAGGTCGAGCGAGACGACCTCCCCTGCGGCCAGACCCATGCGCGCTCCGGGCTGTCTCGCTGCCCTGGAGCTGATCTTCACTTTGTCGGTGAGTGCCGCCCGTCCGGCGCTGATCTTGTCCATCGCCAGGTGCATGGTCATGATTTTGGCCAACGATGCCGGTGGAATCCTGACATCCTCGCTCTGGACGTAGAGCACGCTCCCGGATTTGATGTTCATGAGGATTGCTCCTCGCGCCTCGATTGCCGCAGAGGATGCGTCCGCCGCTCCGAGCAGGAAGATCGACACGGCACAAAAAAACAGCAGGATGCGTATGCCGGTCGCCGAAATTCCAGTCGCCGTCTCCGGATTTATCACTGCCGCCCTGACCGTTTTCCCCATGCGTCCTTCCTGAAAATGGGCTTTACAGTGCTCTCCTCGCCGGAGAGAAGCCTCTTTATGTTATCGCTGTGCCGCAGTATCGAAAGAGCCGACAGAGCCAATCCCGACACGAGGTAAATCTTGTTCCCCATAAAAAACGGCATCGACAGCGACGCGGCTATGAGCGCGACGAGGGATGCCAGCGACGCGTGCAGGGAAAGTTCGCGCACGGCAAACCATACGACGCCGCCAAATATCGCCGGCAGAGGGTTGAAAAAATCATAACACGCAAACACTCCGAACGTAGTCGCGACTCCCTTTCCTCCGCGCCAGCCCAGCCACACCGGAAAGTCGTGCCCGAGCACGGCGGTGAATCCGACGGCGGACAACAGCACAGGATCGTTCAAACCGAACAACATGGCTGCGAGCATTGCCGCGCCGCCCTTTGATACATCACAAACGGCCGTGAAGACCGACCACTTCTTCCCGAGCACTCGCGCCACGTTGGTCGCGCCGATGTTGCCGGAGCCGGAGCGCCGTATGTCCTCCCCGGTCTTGAGCTTGACCAGGACATACCCAGTGGGGAATGACCCGACGAGATATCCGAATGCCATCCACAAGACGAGCACCGCGGTCCCGGCGTCGTTCATGGCACAAACCCCCAATCCATGAGAAAAAGATCTTAACTGCCCCAATAATTGTCCCGTTGTCCTTTGCCGGACATCCTCTCCTTTTGATGCGTTCCGGGGGAAGAGGGCTTTTAATGTGCTTCCCATGACTCATCCGACATTCTATGTCCGCTCGTTTTTTTAACTTTAACATGATATTGAATGCAATGCAAGATTTTTCAAACATATCCCCGAGGTTATCGCATTTTGGTTCTATTTATTATTCGAGATTGGAAATTGTCGTTGATGTTTTCGAATTCCGCAACGGCATTTTTATGCATATAATAAGTGTGGTAGAGATAAACTGCTTAAAAAGCCCGTAACAATGTCACTTAACACAGCTGATATTGTGCGGACGGTAAAATGCCCAACCAGACGAAAAAGCAGGCGGCTTGCTTTGATAGTATTGCTGTCGCCAAAAATTTGTGTGTCCAATATATGGCAGTACTGTTCCCTTCGCTCTCGAGGATCAGTTTGGGCGAAGCGGCTTCCAGATCTGTTTAAAAAGCAAGGCGCGCTCAAAAGTTGGTCCGGTGCTGGTCTAGGCCGTCACCGGCCGTCAGACGACAAAAAGGAGGTAATTTTTGATGGCAAAGGTTTACAAGGACCTGAGAGAATTTCTCGCCACGCTCGAGGAGGAGGGCCAGCTGGTCCGAATCAAGGAGGAGGTCAATCCGGAGCCGGATATCGGAGCCGCAGGGCGGGCCTGCGCCAATATGGCGGAAAAGCCGGCGGTGCTGTTCGAGAAGGTAAAGGGCTACAAGTACTCGGTCGTAACTAATGTCCACGGATCATGGCAGAATCACGCGCTCATGATGGGAATGCCCAAGAACACGCCGGTCAAGGAGCAGTTCTTCGAGCTGAACCGCCGCTGGGACAAGTTCCCCGTCCCCCCGAAGATCGTCTCCCGCGAAAACGCGAGCTGCAAGGAGAACACCGTCACTGAAAACATCAACATCTTCGAAATTCTTCCACTTTACAGGATCAACGACCAGGACGGCGGATTTTTCATCTCCAAGGCGTCGGTCATCACCGGCGACCCCGAGTTCCCGGACGATCTGAACAAGCAGAACGTCGGCACCTACCGCATTCAGGTAAAGGACATCGACAGGATTGGCATTCAGGCTCTTCCGTTCCACGACATCGCAATTCAGCTGCGTAAGGCGGAGGAGGTCAACGAGCCGCTGCCGATAGCCATAGCCCTCGGCAACAACCCGCTCGTCACGTTCATGGCATCCACCCCCGTAGCGTATGACCAGAATGAATACGAGTTCGTAGGGGCTCTGCAGGATGGCGTCCCGACCGAGATAGTGAAGGCAGACACGGCAGAGCACCTCTATGTGCCGGCCCATGCCGAAGTCATCCTGGAGGGCTACATCATGCCGAGGGTACGGACCTGCGAGGGGCCGTTCGGCGAATTCCCAGGCTCCTACTCCGGCGCGAGAAACCAGTGCGAGATAAAGATCACCAGGATCACGCACAGGAACAATCCCATATTCGAAAACCTCTACCTCGGAATGCCCTGGACTGAGATCGACTATCTGATGGCGCTCAACACCTCCGTTCCTCTTTACAAGCAGCTGAAGTCCAGCTTCCCTGAAATCCAGGCGGTCAACGCCATGTACACGCACGGCATAGGGACAATCGTATCGACAAAGGTCCGTTACGGCGGCTTCGGCAAGGGCGTCGCCTTCCGACTGCTGTCGACGCCTCACGGAATGCCCTATTGCAAGATAATCATCATCGTCGATGAATTCGTCGATCCGTTCAACCTGGAGCAGGTCATGTGGGCGCTGACGACAAGGGTAAAACCGACCGAGCACGTGACGATCATACACAACTGCGCTGGTATGCCTCTCGATCCTTCATCCATCCCGGCGGGCATGCACGATAAACTTATCATAGACGCCACGACTCCGGTTCCGCCCGAGCCGAACCCGAGATCCGTCGAGCTCTTGAAGCCGTCTCCGGCCACCCCCAAGTGGGAGGAGATCATCAAGAAGTTAATGGACGCGGCGGCAAAAAAATAAAAATCTGCCAGGGGATCGCCGGCTGAACAGCCAAGGCGGGATCCAGCCGTTTTGGAACTCTGCCGCGCCTGGATTTAGGCCCTTTCTTCGGGCACTTGGAACAGATCGGTATTTCTAAAAATCAAGGAGGTTATAATATGAAGTGCAAGCGCTGCGACCTCGATACAGTGAGAGTGATGACGAAGTCTCCCGTCGGCAATGAGTGGGAAGTATACGTGTGCGATACGTGCCACTACTCGTGGAGATCCACGGAGGAAGTTCACGTAAACGACGTATTCAAGCTGAAGCCGGACAGCATTCCGGGACTGCAGCAAATCCCTCCGATTCCGCCGCTTAAGACGAAATAATCCGGTGAGAGGCCGGTGGCTCACGTTTGTTCGCGCGCTCTACCGGCCTCTCGACAGCCTCGTTTAGATTGAGAGGAGAAGAGCAAAATGGGAAAGAATAAGCCCTTGATAGGTTTTATCATTGGAATAGTGGTAGCGTTGCTGATAGCCAACGTGGAGATTGCCAACCTCGAAAGACCTGGACAGCTCTGTATGGCATTCTCATTCATGACTGTCATATTCTGGGCATTTCAGATCACTCAGGCTGGATATATCTCCGTGCTCTATCTGATGCTCCTCTGCGTGTTCAAGGTAGCGGAACCTCAGCTGGTGTTCTCCACCTGGTCGGGTTCCTTCATGTACACCATCATAGGCGCTTACCTGATCGCCGGCGCAGTCAAGGACTCCGGCCTGGGCGAGCGGATAGCGTATAAATTCCTTCTGTCGTTCGTTTCGTCGTTCAAGAGCATAATCATATCGATCTTTGCGCTGACATTCATCCTGAGCTTGCTGATACCGCACCCCTGGCCGCGCGCATTCCTGATAATGTCCGTCATGGCAGTCGTCATAAAGAGCGCCGGCATTCCAAAGGAGGATGCGGTGAAGATAGGTTTCACAGTCTTCACGGCGTCCGTTCCGGTATCCCTGATCTTCCTGACGGGCGACGCCGTGATCAGTCCCCTCGCGATACAGACCTCGGGCCAGACGCTCTCATGGATCGGCTGGTTCAAGCTGATGGGGCCGCCCTCCATAGTGGCCAGCCTTTTATCGATCGTGATGATACTATATTTGTTCAAGCCTTCGAAGGAACTGCAGATAAACAAAGATGACATAAGGGCGAAGCTCGAGAGCCTCGGCTCGATGAGTTCCGTCGAAAAGCGCACGACGTTCTGGATCGCGCTCGCGATCATCCTCTGGATGACCGACAGCGTCCACGGACAGGAGATTGGCTGGGTGACCATCTTCATAGCGATTTGCATGTCCATGCCGCTCATAGGAGGCATCCTCACCGTAAAGAGCTGGGGCGGCGTTCCGATTCACGTGCTGCTCTTCCTTACGGCTGCTGTAGCTATTGGCCGTGTCGGCGGCGTGACCGGCATGAACGCGTGGGTTGCGAACACGATCCTGCCCTCGACGGTGCCTGAAAACCCATTCATCCTCGCCGCGTTCATCTCGACCGTGTCCATAATCATCCACATGCTGCTGGGCAGCGTCATCGCAGTCATGGGCATAGTCATCCCGGCGATGCTGGCCTTTACCAGCCAGATGGGCATCAACGCCCTGATCCCGGCATTGATGGCATACACTGCCGTTGCGTCTCACTTCATCCTCCCCTTCCAGCACCTGAACATGCTCGTTGGTCTTGGCGACGACAACGGCATGTACACGCAGAAGGAGACGATCCGGTTCGGTGTGCCGTTCATAGTCGTAATTTACATCGTCACCGTGGCGATAGAAGTGCCGTGGTGGAAGATATGCGGGCTCTGGTAGGCGAGGGAGGATAACGCGCCGCAAGACAACCCGATTTTTTCGGAAGCTGGAAACGTGCGCTGCATACGGCATGTTTCCAGCTAAATTTGTAGCGATACGGCATTCATAGTCATAGGGATTTTGGATGAACGGCAATGCTGAAAGGAGCGACGCTATGCGTTTGATAGTTGGGATATCCGGGGCCAGCGGTGTTATAATGGGTTATCAGATGCTGAAGGTCCTGAGAGGAATTCCTGATATGGAGATACACCTCGTCCTCACGGACGGCGCGGCAGAGAACTTCAAATGCGAGACAAACCTGAAGATAGAGGAGATCGTATCGCTCGCCGATCATCACCATGACAACAAAAACATGGCGGCCAGCATCTCGAGCGGTTCCTTCAAGACAGATGGGATGATCGTCATTCCGTGCAGCATGAAGACCGCCTCGGCGATAGCGTCCGGATTCGCCGTCAACCTTTTGATCCGCGCCGTGGACGTCTGCCTCAAGGAGAACCGCAGGGTCGTCATCGTCCCGAGGGAGATGCCGCTGAGCCGCGTCCATCTCGGGAATATAAAGGAGGCCGCGGACAACGGATGCGTCATCATCCCGCCTATGCTGACGTTCTACAACGATTCGAACTCCGTGGACAAACAGATAAACCACATCATAGGCAAGATCCTGATGCAGTTCGGCATCGATCATAAAGATTTTAAACCGTGGGAGGGACATGAATGAAAACACTCCAATTTGAAACAGGCGACGGTATCCACAGGGTTAGCGGCATAGTCGTTTACTGTGGCAAGGATATAGCGATAACGATCGGCGGGGGCGACACTCCTCACGTAGGGGCGGCCTCGGTCGCCTCGCCAAGACAGAGCTTGAGGAAGGACGGCACGATTTCGGCGTCGGCGTCCGTCCTGTGCGTGATGGGACACAAGGACGACATGCCTGCCAGAAAGGCCGCGCTGCGCTTTGCGAGCGAGCTGAACACGAACGTGGTCGTCTCCGTCGGTCTGCACATAGACAACCCAAAGGAGAGCGACTTCTCCGCTATACAGAATAACTTCGACTCCTTGCTCGACATGATATCGGAGGGGTTGAAGCGTGAGAGCATCTGACATGGCGTCCCTAAATCAGTGCTTCCCTGGGGAGGTGCTACGGTGTCGGGTTTGAATACCAGGTTCGACGTGAGCAAGGTTCCCGAAATAGTCGGTCATTCAGGCAATGAGCTCCTGCAGAGGTGTTACAATGTTTTAAACCACACGAAATGGCCCATATATATTGTCGGTCCCTCCGGATCCGGCAAGAGCATCATCGCCATGAACATCGCCAAGAAATACTCCCTCGCGCGCGGAGTTCCCGCATATTATGTCCAATTGAGCCCGGAACAGACCAAGACCAGCCTGATACTCGGACTCAGGCTCGATGGGGGCAGCCTCGTCGTAAAAAACGGCATCGTCGCCGAATGCATGGAGGCCGGCGGAGTTATCGTGGTGGACGAGGCCACTCATACAATGCAGGAAGTCCTGCTGATGTTCAACAGCATCCTCGACAGGACCTCCGTGACCGCCATAGGGGACAAAACCGTCTTCGCGAACGAGAACTTCCGGATACTGTTCTGCGCAAACGACAGCCAATACTCCGGAAATACCAAGCTCCCCCAGAGTTTCGCACAGCGGCTCGTCTGCTTTTACTTCGACTATCCTGCGGCGGAGGATGAGCTCAAAATAGTGGACAAGATAATTGCCGAGGAGTGCGCGATCCCGGACATGGTCCCCGCGGAGGTGAAAAAGTACGTAGTCGACATGATGCGTGAGATGCGCAGCAAGACATACCCGCTGTCCGTTCGCAACGCCGCGATTGCGGCAGTCATGTGCAATCTGGAGTTTGCCGGCGCGGGCAAGTCCATCGATACCGTGACCGTCGACGACTATTTCATCAAGGGCAACAACGTCGAGAGCATAAGGAGGAGCATCGCGGAGAGGCTTGGAGCGAAAGACGTAGAAAACGTGGCCTCGCTCGTCAGCCCCGAGCTGGAATCATTCGTCAAATTCATAAGCGTCATAGGGGTAGAGCGTTTTAGGGAGATAATCCTGCAGAGCTTTATGTATTACCTCGACGTGGATCTCGGCTTCTACGATTTACAGCTGGTCAAGGACAAGATACAGTCTGCGACCTTATAGGACTGGCAGTGTCAGCATGATCAACTTGTCGGTAATCTGCCCGGACCTGGCCGTTCGGATAACGCAGGTCGAAACCAAGGAGGAATTCATGTCCCTGTACGGTTCGGCCGAGGTGAACGAGGATGCCCCCTTCGTCTTTTTGGAGGACGAAAGGGAGGGGTACAATATGTGCTTCAACATGGAGAAGATAAGGCAGCTTCACGGCGAAAGCTGGCTCGGGAATTACGTCGATTGCGAAACGATGGTCGAGGGTTTCATCATCAGGCAGATGGCACGCCTCCGCTACACCGTGCAGAGGGATACATTCGACGAAACGTTTCAGACTCACATCATAAAGATCAAGAAAAGCCCCCTGTACTTCGCCATATACGAAATACTCTTCTCCGCGATGAACGAGTACAATCTGTGTCTGGAGTTCCCGGAGCTGGCTCGCCGTCTGGAGCTGCTTAACAGCGCTGTTTCGTTCAGCCACGTCTCGCAGTTGAAGAAGCTGGGGACTGGCTTCGAGGTGTTCATGCCGTACATCGAGGCGTTGGAAAAGCTGGTCCGGTTCAACTACGTCAGCGACGGCGTGGATGTCGACTTCATCAACTTCTGCCTGCCTCTGAGCCTGTCCGCCAGGCGGACGAATTACGTCAACGTGATCACCGCATCGAGCCTGATAGAGGAGTGGCTGCGCGAGGCCACGTTCATGATCTCGATGGGCGCGGAGGCCGCGGCGGCGAGGGCCGGCAGGGGTAAGAACCCGCCGTATTCCAAGGATGTAAAGTCGGTCACAGATGAAAATCTGGACGAGATGGACCGCAGCGCCCAGCCGCTCAGCGTGAAGTCGAAGCTGGAGGATATCGCCAAAGATGTGGGCCTGCAGGCGGGGACCGGAAGGGTGCAGCACAAGACGAACGACACGTCGCTCTTCTTCTTGGATACGGTCAGGAAGTATCACAAGGAGATCTCCGAACTCGAATATATGTTCAAACGAGTCTTTACCACAATGAAGATCGTGGACTCATTCGACGGCGACATCAACCTGCAAAAACAGCAGGAGGCGTACCTGGCCTCCATTACCATGGAGGAGGCGGAGGTATTCCAGTATTATCGCAGGCGAAAGGTCTCCGTCGACATAATGATATTGAGGGATGTCTCAGGCAGCACATTCCTCTTCGAGAAGGAGTACGCCGAGGGCATCGTCGAGATTCTGGCCTCGGTCAACGCGTTCAAGGGAATTCGCACGCTCGAGATCGATTTTGCCGGCGAGGCCAGGATCAACAAGGATTTCTCCCAATCGGTCGAGATGGCGTCGATAGTTCCGGTATCCGGCGGGGGCACGAGCATCCTTCCGGCGATCAGACTGCTGAGGGATCAGACGTTCAAGGGGCGCCGCAGGCTCCTCTTCATACTGTCCGACGGGGAGATAAACGACCGGGCCCAGGCCGACAGGGAGTTGGATGACTTCTGCAGGGAGAGCGGCGTCGAGATGATAAAAGTGGCGCTGGGCGAATTCGCCAACAACGGATATGAGCAGACGGCCATGCGCAATCTGCACAAGCTGATAGCAAAGAAGATCATGGAACGCGGGGTGGCCGAGGATGCGTAAGGAACTGCGCTGTCCCCACGGCTTGCCGGTCTCCATGACGATGGAAAAGGGCCTAGTCGTGTACAGGCACGTTACGAGCGGCGAGTACTGTCCGCAGATGAACTCGTTCGATACGACTCCAGAGGATATTCTGCAGGTGATGATCCGCTCTATCCTCGATAACAATGAATTCGACGATTTTCTGGAGCTGGATCAGACGCTGCAGGACTACGAAAATGCCCTGATCAGCTCACACAGGAGCAACAATCGCTTTCATGAATTTGCCATCATGTTCAAGCGAAGCGCTGAAGTGAGGGCGCTCGTCTACAAGAAGATCGCGGACTTGAGCGCATCTTTGGAGAGCGTCCCGAGCGCCATGAAGCTGTTCTCGCTCGTGCTGGTCGTCCTGTCGGACGATAAATTATTCGAGGATGAGAGAAAATTCAAAGCCATAGTCTCTGATTTCATGATCTGCTATGGGATCGCTTTCAAAATGGCATCGGAGTCGCTCTCCATCTGCAAACCGACGAACTCACCCCATTACGATCGCATGAGACGGCTTCTTAGGGAGATCGAGTTTCAGAGAAAGTACGTCTTTAACACGAGAACGAGCGATAAATTCGATATCAGCCTGTGGGGCGGCCGGTTGGCGACGTAGTATCGCGATGCGGCCTTATGTTGTATAATTATGTAAGGAGAGTAAGCTATGGGTATGACGGATCAGATAGTTCTCGTTGATATTTACGACAGGGAGAGGGGCGGCATGGATAAGGACGCCGCGCATCGCGAGCCGCATCTGCATAGGGCTTTCTCCATATTCCTCTTTGACGGAGACCGCATCCTGCTTCAGCTGCGCGCCGCGCACAAGTATCATTCGGGAAACCTCTGGACGAATAGCTGCTGCTCGCATCCCCGCGTCGGAGAAGATCTGCGGTCAGCCGCCCCGCGCCGGCTGCAGGAAGAGCTGGGGGTGCTCGCTGAGCTGCGCGAGATAGCGTCGTTCGTCTACTACCATCAATTTGCCGATGACCTCTACGAGTACGAGTTCGATCACGTATTGATAGGCGAGTATAACGGCCCATTAAACCCAAACCCTGAGGAGGTGGCCGAGGTTCTTTGGGTGACGAGGGATAGCCTGGCGCTCGATTTACTGGAACGTCCGAAAGCTTACAGCGCATGGTTCCGCACCGCGGCGCCAATTGTGCTGGGGCACCTCGGCTCGCATTCAGTCTGACGGAGGTGTTCGCTAAAATCTACGACGCGCCTAATCCCTCGAATTTTTGGTTCGCTGACGGAGAAATTGCCCGAGGTTCCAGGAAGCGCTGATTGAATCGGCAGGACGAAACCGATCCGTTTCGCGATGCAGGCTCAATTATGGTTCAAATCTTTGCCATTCAAGCCTCTGACGTTGAATCAGCCTTCTTTGGTCGTTGAATCAAGTGACTGTTATTTCGAGGGGATGAGGTAGATCTGTCATGAACATCAATCAGATTGAATATTTCATGGCACTTGTGAAGTTCGGCAGTTTTTCGAAGGCCGCCGAATATGCGAATATATCTCAATCGTCCATGTCCAAGCAGATAAAATCGCTGGAGTGCGAATTAGGGGTGACGCTCTTCAGGCGGGAACACTCGAAGACGTTCCTGACAAAAGCCGGAGAGGCCTTTCTCCCATACGCAAAACAATCTTTGGAATCACATGCCGAAATGCTGTTGTCTTTAAAAGAACAAATAGATAACGAGACTTATACCCTAAAAATAGGCTCTATCCCGGTTGTCTCAGCATACAACATTACCAATGTGCTGGCGGAGTTCGTGTCGCTCCATCCAAAGAAAACGATTATAATAGATCTCATGGAGAGCACTCAGCATTCCGTGTTCAAGGCGCTGACGGACGGCAATGTCGACATGGCTCTGCTTCGAACCGATTGTATGCCTAACTACGAGGACTATGACTGCATTCCGTACTTGGAGGACAACTTTGTCATGGTATGCCGCAATGATAACAATCTGTCGACGAGGAAATCGGTGTCGCTCGAGAGTATCGCGCGTTATCCGCTCGCGATTTTGGATACCTCGTCCCTTATCCACACGATTATCATCCACGCGTTCAAGAGCGCTGGCATACCATTCAAAGTGCGATTTATGACGACGCGGCACAAGGTGTTGATGGAAACCCTGCAAAAGGAATCCTGCGTCTCGTTGATGCCAGAAAGACTGGTGGACTTGCAAATGTTTCCGCGTTTGAAGACCACACCACTGACGGAGCCGATCATCAGCAAAGTCGCTCTGATAAGGGACAAAAGCAGAAAACTGAGCAGGATAACGAGGATGTTCTGGGAATATGTGCAGAATGTCCGGTCCGTTGACACAAATTGAGGAGATGATTTCTAGTTGGGAGCTCGGGTGGCATAGTATTCTAAATCGGAAACGGGTATTGATATTTTCGAATTTTGGGCCGCCCTTTTGCGGTTATAATGGTATTAATAAGCATTTTTAAGCCTGAGTATTGTGTTTTCATATGGGAAAGTGCATTTTCCGCTTGCTTTTTTATCACAGTGAGGGTTAGAATCATAATTGATCAAAACGTTGAAAACGAACGCCCGCTTCTCGCGCGGACGTTTGTCGGGGAAGGGTGACTATGGCGGGGAGACTGGCGCCGACCAGGGGCAACTTGGTAAAGCTCAAAAAATCCATAGCTCAGGCTCAGAGCGGGCATGACCTCCTGGAGCAGAAAAGACAGGTTCTTATGATGGAACTTGTGAGGCATATCGAGGAGGCCAAGACATTGCAGGGCGATATAGCCGTCGTCTTCGGAGACGCATACGCCGCGCTGCAGAGGGCAAACGTGTCGTTGGGCATAGACGAGGTAGAGGACATCGCTCACTCAGTTCCGATGCTGAGTGGCATAGTGGTCCGCCTCAGGTCGGTGATGGGTGTCGAGATACCGGATATAGACGAGATCGATCACTCCATAAAGCCGAGTTACTCTTTCAGCGGCTCGACCGGATCGATGGATGAGGCGTATCACGCATTTCGAAACGTTTTAATAGCGCTGCTCAAACTGGCGGAGGTTGAAACGTGCGTGTACAGGCTGGCAATCCAGATAAGAAAAACTCACAGAAGGGTCAACGCGCTTGAAAAAGTGGTCATTCCCAAGTCTCGGGAGGAGTTGGTCTTTATTCAGAGCGTGCTTGAGGAGGGAGAGCGCGAGGATTTCGTGAGGATGAAAATAGCGAAGGCAAACAGGCAGAAAAAGCAGAGCGCCCAGTCGGAGGAAAAGCGGAACGCCGTGTAGCCGTAATGCTTGAAGAGGCGCTGATTGACCAATGTTTATGCAGTCTGGCGCATGTCACAAAATCTAACTCTCGGCGAGACCAACACAGGGGGTGAATTTTTCAATATGAGCGCATTGCAGGAGGTTCTGGCGGTTCTGCTGGGGGCGGAAGCCGAGGCGAAGAGGATCGTCGATGACGCGAAGGTTGAATCTACAGGCGTGGTCAAGACGACTCAGGATGTTTTCATGCCCGACAGAGAGGTCAGGATGTCGTCGGCGAGGGAACAGGCCAAGAGCATTATGGCCAACGCCCGGGAGTCTGCCGAGGCGGAGGCGAAGCTGATATCGAACCTCGGCAGGGAGGAGCGGGATCGCGTGGCAAAACGTTTTGAAAAGAACGTGGATGCCGTCGTCTCGGCTCTTCTTGCGGAGACCGTCGATAAGATCCTGGCCGGAGGCGAATAGTTTTGTCAGCGTCATACTCTTCGCGTGGAGAGTGTATATCTATAGGAGTGAAATCGCGGGTTCTCTTTGGCCGTTTGCTCTCACCGGACGATTATTGGCTGCTGTTGGGCAGCGACACGATCGGGGAGATCGCCCAAAAACTTCGTTCCACCAACTATCAGGATTCCCTTTCGTCCCTGCCTGTGGAGCCTCACAGACAGGACATAGAATTCGCGGTTAAAACCACTATCCTCAAGGAGGCAGAGAACTTTGCCATTCACATGAGCGGCGCGCGGGTGAAGTTCTTCCTGAAGTGGGTGGGCTGGCACGAGGCGGAGAATCTGAAGAGCATATTTCGCTACATATCGGCAGGAAGGGTTGACCGTGACGCGCTTCGCCGCAGGCTGTACATCATGAAGAGCTCCAAAGTGTCCTACGACAACGCGCTCCTGGTCAGGGATTTCACCGAGCTGGCCGAATCTCTCAAGGGTACGCCCTATTACAAGCCTCTCTTCGACCCGTTGCGGAAGATTTCATCAGGCGAGGAACAAAACCTCTTTCTGCTGGAGACCTCACTCGACAGTTTTAACGAATTGTCCCTCTTCAAGGAGTTGATGAACCTCGACGTGAACGAGAGGCGGATGTTGCTGCCTCTTTTTGGAGCGCGGCTCGACCTTTTCAATATCTATATATTATACAGGGCTTTGACGTTCTACGAATTGTCCCCGGAAGAGGTGCTCAATCTGCTCCTGCCCGTTCAATTCAAGATCAACCTGCACCTTTTGGGGGCGGCCATCCACGACGAATCATTCGAACATACGATAGAGAGGCTGAAGTACAGGTTTGCGGCGTATGCCGACATATTCGCGAGCGGCCTCGCGGATGAAAACCCTCAGCTGTCGCTCGAGCGAAACATCAAGCGGCATCTGTACAAATTGGCGTATCGGATTGTCCTGACCGGATCGCCCGGGTTTCACACCGTGATGGGATATTTTCTCCTCAAGGAATATGAAGTAACCGATATAATACGTATAACAGAGGCTGTACGTTATGGTTACGACAGGCGGCTCGCTGCCGCCTACCTTATCAGGCCAATCATATCTGGAGGTGAAACGACATGGCAGTGATGAAGATGATCGCCCTGACAATGGTAGGCCCCCATGAGGAAATGGAGCCGGTCGCCAGGCAAATGGTGCTTTCCGGAGGGTTTCAGCCGATTCCGCTCGACTTCCTGGTGAATGACAGGCGCATCAGATCGAAGATAACGACGGAGGCAGACAACCCCTATGACGACCTCTTGAGCAGGCTGTCGACCGTGTGGAAGGTTGCCGACGAGCCGATACCGGATCCCGAGCCCATACCGCTCGCCAGGGATTTCAAGTACGCCGACGCCAAGGCGATCGTTGATGACATCATGAGCAGGATCGAATCGTTGAACATTCGAAGAAATTTCCTCTCCGAGGAGCTTGAAAAGCTGGAGGCGGCCAGGAGCTACGTGGCGGCCCTCAAGAATCTCAACATAAAGCCGAGCGAGTTCGTCGCGGCGAAATTCGTACTGCCCCACTTCGGAAGGATGACAATCGAAAATTTCAACCGCCTGATCGAGTCCACTCACGAAGCCCCTCTACTGACAGTCGAGCTGTCCAGGACTCGCGAGAACGTATGGGTTCTGATCTTCACCGTTCCCGGGTACAGGGAGGGAGCCAGAAAGCTGTTCGAATCGATCTTCTTCAGGGAGTTCTCCATAGAGGAGATCTCAGACAAACTGACTGATGATGATCCGCTGAAGCAGGTGGAGGATTCCATAGATCAGCACAGGAAGGATATAGAGGCGCTCGAGGTGGGCGCGCGCGGAATCCTCGACGAGAACCGCAAGGGATACGAGGAACTGTTTTCCAGGCTGTATACGATGCAGAGGGTGTACGACCTCTGCAGGGGAAGGGGCGAGGTTAGCGGTATGTACGTCCTGTCGGGCTGGATACCAGAGGACACGTACGAGTCGCTGAAGAGCACGCTCGCGGCCGACGCGCCTATGACGACGGTCATAACCGAGCAGGTCGGCAATATGGCGTACACCGGCCTTAGAATTCCGACTATGCTCCGCAACAACAAGCTCGTCCGCTCGTTCCAGGATGTAGTCGCGATGTACAGCGTTCCGTCCTATGGTGAGATAGACCCTTCGCCGTTCGTGGCGATAACCTTCGTGCTTTTCTTCGGGTTCATGTTCGGTGACGTCGGGCATGGCCTGCTGCTGCTCGCGGCCGCGGCTTTCCTGGGCAAGAAGAAAATTCTCTCGAAGCCGCTGGCGTATGTAATGAAGTGCGCTTCGATCAGCTCGATTGTGTTTGGACTGATGTATGGAAGCGCCATGGGAGTCGAGAATGAAAAACTCGCCCTCTGGCTCTCCCCGATGCACGATACCAGCACGCTCTTCAGCGT
Source organism: Synergistaceae bacterium (assembly GCA_031290815.1). Taxonomy (GTDB): domain Bacteria; phylum Synergistota; class Synergistia; order Synergistales; family Synergistaceae; genus JAIRWR01. Next base: position 18,478 of record JAISLO010000040.1, read on the forward strand.
GGCCATACTGTCCGGCATCGTCGTCATAAGCGTCGGAATGATACTGAACATCATAGTGAGGTACAGGGAACGGGACTTCGGCCGGCTGCTCTTCGACGGGCAGGGACTGGCTGGCCTGTTCGTGTACTGGGGAGCCACCGTCGCGATATTTCTTTCAGTTTACGATGTCGAGACACCTTTCCCGGTGGACTATCTCTGGTACGTCATCTTCGCCGTGCTGCTGCTTTCCGTCTTCAGGGACACCCTTGCCCGCACCATATTGCGCCAGTCGGTTCACAAGGAACCGTTTGCCCTGCAGATGTTCGAGGTGCTTCACAACCTGATGAATTACTTCACGAACACAGCTTCTTTCGTCCGTCTCGCCGCCTTTGCGTTAAATCACGTCGCCCTCTCGTTCGCCGTCATGACCATCTCCCGTATGTTTGAGGATTTGCCTGGCGGCATCATCCTGAAGTCCTTGATGCTGATCGTAGGCAACCTCTTCATCGTCGGGCTGGAGGGGATGATAGTGTTCATACAGGTTCTCAGGCTGGAATACTATGAGTTCTTCGGGAAGTTCTACCGCGGGGGAGGCAACGTGTTCAAGCCAGTGACATGGCAGCGCGACAGGATTGTCCAAAAGTCTTGACCGATGGGGTACAAGCTGTAAAATTACCAATATAAAATTGCGCTTGAAGGAGATGATTTGAGTTGTTTGGGCTGGTTTTAAGCATTTCGGCAGTCACTATGACGATATTTGCGGGTGCGGTCATGCACAGGCGTGGTTTTCTCGGATCGAGGAGGAGCCTCGCGTGCATATTGGCGGCATCCTTTTTGATACTGCTCACCGGAGCGGCGCTTTCGCTCTCCTCGGCGGGAGCGGCGGTTGCGGCTGAGGGCGCCGGGGCTGAGAAAGCCGATACATCGAACAATGGACTCGGCTATATAGGCATGGCGCTTGTGACAGGGCTGGCGTGCATCGGCGCCGGAATAGCGGTGGGCAGCGTTGGATCGGCGGCCCTGGGACTCGTAGGGGAGCAGCCGGGAGCGATCGGGACGACTCTGATATACGTTGGCCTTGCCGAGGGCATAGCGATATACGGCATAGTCATATCGATTCTCATCTTGAACAAGCTGGGGTAGGCGTGTAAGACGTGAGAGTCTACCTGATCAGCGACAATCACGATTCTCTGGTCGGCATGAGACTGGCCGGCATCGAAGGCGTCGTTGTTCATGAGCGCGACGATGTGATCAAGGCCATGGACTCCGTGTCGAAGATGGAAGGTATCGCAATCCTGGCCGTCACGGAGAAGGCGGCTGAGCTGGTCCCCGATATAATACGGCAGATGAGGGAACAGGGAGATCTGCCTCTGGTTGTGGAGATTCCCGACCGACACGGTTCGAAACGAGGTTCCGATTTTCTGACGAGGTACGTCAGGGACGCGATTGGGGTGAAGATGGAATGAGCGACGTCACTAGCGAAAAGATAACGGCTTTGCAGAATATTATACTCGAACACGCCAACGCGCAGCGAACCGCGATCGTAGCGGATGCCAGGCGGGAGGCCGAGGCGTGGCTTCGGAAGGAGATGACCAAGCTGGACAGGGAGACGTCGGCCGTGCTGGCCGACGCCAAACAGAGGGCCGAGGAAATTTACAGGCGCCAGCTGCTCTCAGCGGAGAGGGAGAAATCTACCGAAGCACTCAGGCAGCAGAATAGATTTTTAAACGAGGCTCTGAAGAAGTTTCAGGATGGGCTGGTGCATCTTCGCGAGCGAAAAGACTATGCCGACATCTTGACGGCACTGGCTCTCGAGGCGGCCCGGAACATGCGCGACAATGCTCCGGTCAAGCTGCGCCTGGCCTCTGCGGACTCCAATCTCGGCGGCAAGGTAGCAGACGCCGTCAACTCCAGATTTCCGGAGGCCAAAATGGCGTTCGATCCAGAACCGGCTATGATCCTGGGCGGCTGTGTTGTCGAGTCCGCCGACGGCAAGCGTCAGATAAACTCCGACTGGCAGTCGAGGACCCAGGAGATCTCCGATACTCTGGCCGACAGGCTGCTGGCGTCGTTGTAGGAGGGGGCGCGTATTTTGGCTGATGTTCAAAGAAAGAGCGGTCCTCTGGACTCGGACGCCAGGAGCAAGATCGGCCGGGTTGAGGCCGTAAACGGGCCTGTCGTCCACGCAAATGGGATGAGCGGGTTCGGCATGAGAGAGATGGTCCACGTCGGACACAGACGTCTCCTGGGCGAGATAATTCACATGGAGGGCGACAGCGCTACAATACAGGTCTACGAGGAGACGCAGGGCATGAAGATCGGAGAGATCGTCTCCGGAACCGCTGAGACGCTGTCCGTCTCTCTCGGCCCTGGTCTTATAGGCGGATTCTTTGACGGTATCGGCCGCCCGCTTTCCGAGCTTCAGGAGATGAAGGGAATTTTTATAACGCCCGGCTTAGAGGTTCCCATGATCGACCCGGACAAAACCTGGGATATACACGTCGAAATAAAGGCCGGCGACATGATATCGCAGGGAAGTCTGCTGGGAACCATACAGGAGACTCCTCTCCTGTTGCACAGGGTGGTGTGCCCTCCAGATGTGGAGGGCGAGGTGGTGTGGTCCGCGTCGGATGGCAAGATCAAGAGCGGAGGGCTGGTCGCGAAGGTCAGAAATGCGCTGGGGCGCGTTGTCGACGTTCCCCTCACTCAGCGCTGGCCTGTTCGCACCCCTAGGCCCTATAGAGAAAGGCTTTTGCCCAACGAGCCGCTCATAACGGGTCAGAGGGTCATCGACGGGCTGTTTCCACTCGCGAAGGGAGGGACCGCGGCGGTGCCCGGCGGTTTTGGAACCGGCAAGACGGTCACTCAGCACCAGCTCGCGAAGTGGAGCGACGCCCAGGTTGTGGTATACATCGGCTGTGGTGAACGCGGCAACGAGATGACCGACGTGCTGGAGCAGTTCCCCATCCTCGAGGACCCTCGCTCCGGAAGACCGCTGATGGAACGGACCATCCTCATAGCCAACACATCCAACATGCCCGTTGCCGCCAGGGAGGCGTCCATCTACACAGGCATAACGATCGCGGAGTATTTCAGGGACATGGGTTATGACGTCGCTCTCATGGCGGACTCGACTAGCCGGTGGGCGGAGGCGCTTCGCGAGATATCCGGACGTCTCGAGGAGATACCGGCTGAGGAGGGGTTTCCCGCATATCTTCCGTCCCGCCTCGCTGAGTTTTACGAGCGAGCCGGGCGTGTGGTGACCCTGCACGGAGACAACGGCAGCGTATCTATCATAGGGGCCGTTTCGCCCCCGGGCGGCGACTTCACCGAACCGGTCACCCGGCATACTAAGAGATTTATCAGGTGTTTCTGGGGTCTGGACAGGAACCTGGCAAACGCGCGTCACTATCCGGCGATATCGTGGCTCGACTCCTACAGCGAGTACGCGCATGAGGTCGAGGGATGGTTTGAGGGACACGTCGATCACAGGTGGGGAGAACTCCGTGAGAAGGCGCGCCTGATACTGTTGGAGGACGAAAGGGTTCAACAGGTAATACGCCTCGTGGGGGAGGATGTCCTTCCCGACGATCAGCGGCTTCTGGCATACGCCGCATATTTGCTGAAGAACGCGTATCTCCAGCAGACAGCGTACGGATCCGATTCGTACTCGTCGCCGGAGAAGGGATTCTCAATACTCGATATGATAATTCACTTTTACGACAGGGGACTCGAACTCGTAAGACAGGGTGTTCCAATATCACTCATCCGCGAAAATGATGCCGTTACGGAGATAACCCATCTTCGTGAGTTCAGCGCGGAGGACTCGTCATCATTCGAGAGAGCCAGGAAGAGGCTCGACAACCATCTCGACAGGGTGGGCGTCGAGCGCACCCGCGAGCAGCAAGGGGGTAGACAGTAGTGCCTCAGTCCGAATATCTAGGAGTGACCCAGGTCAATGGTCCGTTCATTCTGGTTGATAACGCCGGCTCCGACGCTTTTTACGGCGAGTTGGTCGAAGTGAGGATTCCAGGGGGGAAGACCAGGAAGGGCAGGATCGTCTCACTCTCGGAGAAGGCGACACTCATTCAGGTGTTCGCTGGGACGGACCGCCTCATCCCAAACGACACTAGAGTGCGCCTTCTTGGAAAGGCCCTTGAGGTGCAGCTCTCCCCGACTATAATAGGAAGGACGTTCAACGGACTGGGTGAGCCGGCGGACGGGTGCGGAGTGGTCTTCGGTGGAAAGCGGGTGGACGCGAACGGGCTGCCGCTCAACCCGATAGCCCGGCAGTACCCGAAGGACTTCATACACACCGGAATATCAGCCATAGATACGCTGACTACTCTGATACGCGGTCAAAAGCTGCCGATATTCTCAGGCAACGGATTGCCGCACAACCAGCTCGCGGTGCAGATAGCGACGCAGGCGAGGCTGATGGGGTCGGAGGACTTCGCCGTGGTCTTCGCTGGAATAGGAATAAAACACGACGACGCGGCTTTTATGATAAAAGAACTGTCGGAGCGGGGGAGGGCAAACAACGTCGTCACGTTCCTCAACTTGGCCGACGATCCGGTCATAGAGCGCATAGCCACGCCGCGCATGGCTCTGTCTGCAGCCGAATATCTGGCATTCGAGCTGGGGTATCACGTGCTCGTCATAATAACCGACATGACCAGCTACTGCGAGGCGGTGCGCGAACTGGGGGTGGCCGCGGGCGAGGTCCCAAGCCGCAAGGGTTATCCGGCGTACCTCTACAGCGACCTGGCTTCACTGTATGAGCGAGCCGGAGTCGTACACGGCGCAACCGGAAGCGTCACACAGCTTCCGATACTGACCATGCCGAATGATGACATAACGCACCCGATACCGGACCTCACCGGATACATCACCGAGGGGCAGATAGTCCTCAGCCGCGAGTTAGACGGCAAGGGCATATATCCGCCGATAGACGTTCTGACTAGCCTCTCGCGCCTAATGAAGGATGGAATAGGCAAGGGCTTCACCAGGGAGGATCACTCCGGAGTGGCCAGCCAGCTTTTTGCGTCCTACAGCCGGGTGCAGGATGTCCGTTCGCTTGCGAGCGTTGTAGGGGAGGATGAACTCGCCAAGGCCGATAAACAGTCCCTGAAGTTTGGTGAATTCTTCGAGAACAGATTCCTGAAACAGGGCCGGGACGAGGACAGGGAGATAGGCTACTCCCTGGATATGGCATGGGAGATATTGTCCTCACTGCCAAGAGGCGACCTCACCAGGGTTTCCCTAGAAGAGATAAAGACGCACATCGCCAAGGAAACGGCTGATTCACCGTCAGAGGCCTGAGCGAAAAAAGTTTAAAGAAGCTCTGATAAACGACATAAATGGTATGAGATGACGCAGACTGCCAGAGGCGTTTCTGGAGTCTGCGTTTTTAGTTGAGATTTTTTCCTGTGATATGAGCCAAAAGTCCCACGAAAACCACGCATTTTGGATTGTATTTATGCGAGACTTGTATTATAATCTTGATGTCAGAGTAAAGATACGGATTTACATTGTTCCTGGAAGGGGGGGGCTGTATGTTATGCGGTGGATGCGGATTTTTAAATAGCGAGGGTGCTCGATTTTGTGTAGAATGCGGAAAACAGCTTCATCAGATGCAAGATAATGGTGTTGGGGCGTATCTAGCGGGAGTTCGCTGCCAGGAGTGTGGTTCGCTCAATGAGGAAAATTCCAAATACTGCGCGGCGTGCGGCGCTGTCTTGCATGCAGTAGCGGTTGCGGCTGGTTTAGATCTCCCGGATGCAAGTCCGTCTGCTTTGAACTATGCTGTGTCCGGCCGTCACGATGTATTCTCCGCGGACCGCGGTATTTTGATGGATCCGGTCGATGATGAAATTTTAAGACAGCGAGAGAGCATCATCTCGAGGCTGGATAAGCTGGATCGTGAGTTGGAGGCAAGGAAGCGCGAGGAGGCCGCGAATGCGGCCGACAGTTCCAGCTTCGCCGAGAGAGGGGATGCGTTGAGCGCTCTCTCGACGACCCTTGATTCGCTCATAACTGATCTTTTGGATGTGGAGATAAAGGAATATGCCGTTCCTGATTTTATCCATCCCGACGAGTCGGGTTTTCCGCCCAGAAATCCAGCGGCATATAAGCCTCTCAAGTCGTCAAGGAACCTGAGCTTTCAGGAAATCCTGCTTGTAATCGCATTGGTAGCGGCGATATTCATTGTTGGAATGAGTTGTGGTTTGTGGAGCTCTTATTTCTTCGAAATCCTAATCACGAGATAAAACCCTGGGGTATCCAGGAAACGAGGCTGCGCTTGACAAAAACGAGTTTCTGATTTATATATAATGTTACGTTCTGAGCTTGAGTGGGCTCGGGCATTTTTACGACTGAAGGAGGCGTAGGGGTATGAAGCGTAATTTGGCTGTCAATCATAGGTCGGTTTACTCTTATTCCACGATGTTCTCCTTTACCGGCATGGATCCTGGTTTGCATGGGATTTGTGCTTGTCGTGGCCCAGCCTGATAATATCAAGACGATACGACATAGCGCGATTCAGCATGTTAAACCGGGGTCCGGAAGGATCCCGGTTATT
>JAISLO010000041.1 GCA_031290815.1 Synergistaceae bacterium
TCAGTGAACTCCTTGTCGAGAAAACGCGGCTTCTTTTCGGTATCGGCGTCCTCGTAAAGCTCTGGAAGAATCCTCTTGAGCAGGAGATAGAAGTATTCCTCCATGAGGTCCTTCCAAAAACTGTCATGGCTGAATCGCGCCTTACCGGCATTAATCTTTTCTTTTTTCGTCCTGCCGCTCGTCAAAGGTCACCGCCCCTCTTCCTGTGAGGCAATTATATCGCAATCCCTGGATTTTCGCCTCAGAACACACGTAAAGCCCTGTGGGTGAACGCTCTTGGCTCTTATTAGTTTGCCCCACTCTGCCGCAGGTCCTGCCAGTCTCGCTTCAGCAGGGAGAAGCAATTCTGGTCGATCAGTCCGCGAGGCGTGCGGGCATAGTTCCGCAGCGTCCCCTCCAGCTTGAACGCGAGTCGCAGAAGGAGATCAGCCGACCTCTTGTTGTCCACGTTGATAAAAGCCTCTATCCGCTCGAACTTCATTACGTTGAAACCATAGTCCAAAACAGGCTGGAGCGCCTTATACATAAATCCCTTGCCCCAAAGCTCGTAGTCCAGCTCATATCCGATCTCTCCGCGCTGCAGCCCCTTGTTGATGTTGTGAAACCCGCAGGTACCGATGAGCCGTCCATTGTGTTCCACTCCCCAGCGAATCCCCGCGTCATTGTTCCACAGCGAGCTCAGCACATAGAGCATCTGAATCGATTCCTCGTTGGAGAGCGGGCCGCTCGACATCTTTTCGGTGACCTTTGGACTCCCCCATATCGAGCTTATCGCGTCGAGGTCGTCGTTGGTCAACTCGCGGAGCACAAAGTCATCGATTTTAAGTATGGGGAACGTTCCGCTCATCCGCCTCACCTCCCCAACAGTTTCTTTCCGATGTTGAACGCTCCTCCCACGAGATCGCCGATGGCGTGATAATTTCTCCTGAGCGGTGTAAAGAGCAGCGGGGAGACCAGCGAAGGATCCGGGATACCGTCAGGGGCCAGGCAATCCTCGTTCACCCATGACGCCAGTATCTCTCCCACGAACATCACGTGCGTTCCTATCTCCAGCGTGTGAATAACCTTGCACTCCATGCATATAGGGCATTCCTCGACTATGGGGGCGTCGACGAACTCGCCGCGCCTGGAGGTCAGGCCGGAGACGTCGAATTTGTCCTGGTTTCTCCCGGAGGCCATGCCGCAGTAATCAGCCTCCACAACCAGAGACGAGGACGGGATGTTCACCGTGAACTCGCCCTTCTCCATAATGGAGGAGAAAGTATGTCTGGGCCGCTGCAGAGAAACCTGCACCGCCGGCGGCTTGCCGCAGCAGACGCCAACCCAGGCGAGAGTCGCGAGGTTCGCCTTGCCCTCGGCATCGTATGTCCCGCAGAGGACAAGCGGCGTTGGATAGAGCGCAATCTCAGCGCCTATGTTCTTTTTGACGGCCATTATCCCTCATCTCCTCGTATTTGCTATTAATCATGCATTCCAACTCGATCAGCACTTCTAAATTATCCTACTGCAAAAAATTATATTCCAGACCAGCGTAAATTACCGCAAACGATCGTCCAAACGCCTATAATATTTTCGAATCCCTCACCGTGACGACTCCGTTCTTTATGACCGCGCTCACTGGGTTGGTCTTGTAGTGATACGCTATGTCGGCGTAATGATCGAGGTTCCATATCTGGATATCGGCGTTCTTGCCGGGCTCGATAGAACCTACCCTGTCCTGGCGGCCGAGCGCCCTCGCCCCGGCGAATGTCGCGGCCCGGATGGCGCGCTCCGAGGACATTCCGTGTCTGCGGCAGGCCAGAATTATTATAAACGGCATCGACGTACACCAGCAGCCGGGGCAGCAGTTGGTCGCTATCGCGATCTCGAGCCCCTCCTCTGTCATTGGGGCGGGGTCGAACGGTCTGTCGTGCCCCACCGCGAAGTCTATGCCCGGCAAGGGCACGCCGGTCGTTCCCGCGTCGGCCAGCCTCCTGAGGGATTCTCTCGGGACATAGTTCAAATGGTCGGCGGAGACGGCATTGAGATCCGCCGCAACCTCCGCGCCGCCTATATACGAATAGCCCCCCTCGTGCAGTTTGGGCCTCATGCCGGCGCTCGCTCCAGCCTCCAATATCGCCCTGCACTCGTTCGCCGTGTAGTGTCCCTCGTCGCACCACGCGTCACAAAATTCGGCGAGCCCCGACCTCCCTACGAACGGAATCATCTCGTTTATCAGGAAGTCCATGTACTTCTCCTTGCCGGCATCCTGAGGCCAGCCGTGCCCGCCGAGGAATGTCGACGCAATGCTGACGGGCAGGCGCGACTCCAGCAGCCTGTTGACCTCTAGCTGCTTGATCTCGGTCTCCCTGTCCAGGCCGTAGCCGCTCTTGCTCTCTATCGTGGTGGAGCCGGAGATTATCATGTCCTCCACCCTCGAAGCGGTCTCGCGGTAGAGCTCCTCCAACGAATGCTCCCTCGTTGGCTCCAGGGTGGTGAGTATTCCAGTCCTTATCCCGCGCCTTTCGATCTCCTCTGGCGAGAGCTTTTCTATCTTCGCGAAATACTCGCCTACCCTGGTCCCTCCGAAGACGACGTGCGTATGACAGTCCACGAAGCCGGGCGCCACGACGTTGGCGGATGCGTCTATCACCTCGGTGGAAGCTGAGATCATAGGCTCTATCTCCGCCCTCGTTCCAACGGCCTCGATCTTTCCGCCCTTCACGGCGACCCATCCATTCCTGATGACCCCGATGAGGTCCGCAGATTTCTCACCGCACGTAAGAAGTTCCCTCGCGTTCGCAATGACCAGATCTATTTTTCTCTCCACATGCGTCAACTCCA
>JAISLO010000042.1 GCA_031290815.1 Synergistaceae bacterium
TTTTTTTTCACACATTTATCTTCTTCAACGACTTCAGATATGCCAATAGTTTATGGTTTCCACAAATCCGTCCGTCTCATTTTGTGGATATGTTGATAACTCCTGTGGATAAAATTTTCCAAATTTGCCCTGGCAAGCGTCCAATCATGTTAGAATATAACGCGATCTGCCGGGCATTGCTCTGATTGACGCGCGACTTGATAAAAAAATCGGACGGGGTGTGTTTCAAACTTGAAAAAAAACGTGGATGAGATATGGAACGAAGTAAAAAGGTCAGCCAAAGAGTTCCTGCCTCAGGGCTTTGATATCTGGCTGAACTCATGTGTTCCACTGTCGCTCGACGACGGAGTTTTAACCATAAACGTCGCCAACCCGTTCGTAAAGGTCAGCATAGAGAACAAACTGCTTGCCCCGCTGCTGGATTTCCTCGCATCCAGGGGATACGCTGAAAGGATCGAGATAAACATAGAGGAGACCCAACAGGAGATGGAAAGGGCCAAGGCTGTCATTCAATCCCAGCCGCAGCCGAGCAGGAACGGGCTCAATCCAAAATATGTATTTGACGCGTTCGTTGTCGGCAAATCGAACAGAATGGCACACGCCGCAAGTCTTGCAGTCAGCGAGTCTCCCGGCTTTGCCTACAATCCACTGTTCATTTGGGGAGGCGTCGGCCTCGGCAAGACTCATCTCATGCACGCCATAGCCCATCACGTGGAGCAGAATCTGCAGGGCGCGCGAACGCTGTACGTAAGCTCCGAAAGATTCACCAACGATCTCATCACTGCCATCAGATTCCAGACAACTCCTGATTTCAGGGCCCAGTACAGGGATCTCGACGTTCTTCTGATAGACGACATACAGTTCATAGCCGGAAAGGACAGCACACAGGAGGAGTTCTTCAACACCTTCAACAGCCTTCACGGCGCAAATAAACAGATAGTCATAAGCTCTGACTGTCCTCCGAGGGAGATACGCGGCGTCGAAGAGAGGCTTGTATCCAGGTTCGAGTGGGGTTTGGTCACCGACATCCAACAGCCAGACCTTGAAACGAGGGTCGCCATACTTCAAAAGAAAGCCGAAGAGAGACGCGACGACATGAAAGGGTGCAAGATCTCGGAGGATATAATACTATTTTTGGCTCAGCACATATCGAGCAACATACGGGAGCTGGAGGGCGCGCTGAGCAGGGTTATCCTGTACTCTAACAACAACCCCGAGCCTCTGACCGCCGAAAACATAGGAATATGGTTCAAGGATATACTGCGGGACACTGCCAAGGGCCAGGTGAGCATAGACTACATACAGCAGATCACCGCGGAACACTATAGAATATCAGTAGAAGAACTTCTCTCCTCGAAAAGAACCTCCAAGCTCGCCGAGGCAAGGCAGGTAGCGATGTACTTGTCCCGCGAGACGCTTAATTCCACGTACCAGAGCATAGGTCAGGCATTTGACAAGGATCATACCACCGTCATTTACGCGTGCGAGAAGATCGAAAAGATGTTGAAGGACAACTTCGGCGTAAAGACCATTGTTGATAACATATTGAACAAGCTGGGAAAAAAGCCGTGATAAACTGTTAATATCATTTTCAAACGGATCGCGCAGGATAAATTTCCACATATTCTTGTGGAAATTGTGAATTAATTTACGGCCGCACTTGGGACTTTTCCACAGCCAGGATTGGCTCGGAATGTATTACGCACTCGGTTTTCCACCAATCCACAGTCCCTACTACTTCGATTACTTCTTATTAAGATAATAGAATGTAACAGTAGATAAAGCGAAACACACGGAAGGGGCAGGACAAATGAGAATAAACATAGACAAGGCAGTATTCCTGAAAAGCTGGAATCTCGCCGAGAGAAGCGCCGGGACATCAGGCGTCATAAATATCTTTTCTACGGTGCGTTTCATGGCCGGTTCCGATAAGGTAGAACTCCAGACCACCGACATAAAGACCTCCATAATATGCTCAGCCAAAGGAGTCACGGTGCTGGAGCCAGGAGAGGCCGTCATACCGATCAAGGGGATATCGGAGCTCTTTAAAAAGGCCGGAACGCAGGAATTTGAGCTTCACGTCGACGAAAACAGAAGGGCGATGATGTACTCTGGCAGGAGCAAATATCGATTTTCGACGTATCCAGTAGAGGACTTCCCAAAACTGCCGTCGTCCTCTGGAGCGGATGATTTTTGTTTTATAGAGGCGTCCAAACTGCAGACCGCGCTCGACAGGGGAACTATCTGCGCGTCCGTTGGCGACGAATTTCCGCAGTATCTCGCGGCATCGTTGTTTGAGATAGATAATGGATCCCTGAAGGTCATATCGACGGACAAAAGAAGACTGGCCATTTGCGGGAGCGAAATTCTGGAGGAGTTCAAGCAAGAACAGATACTGCTGCCCATGAAGGGGCTGAAGGAGCTGCAGCGCGTCCTCGGAGTTTTGCCGCCGGAGGCGGTGATAAAAATTATGTTCGACGACTCGCAGACATATTTCTTGTCGGACGATGTCGAGTTCGCCGTTAGAAGGGTGGAGTCGAAATTTCCGTCCTACAGCGCGATCATTCCCAAGTCGTTCAAGACGGAGGCTGTAATAAACAGATCGAACCTAATATCCGCCTTGGAGCGGGTGGACGTGGTGGTGAGGGATTTTAACAAGGCCGTGGTCATTAAGATGAACGCCGACAGCAAGCAGTGCACCCTCTCCGGAAGAGCCCCGGAGTTTGGCGAGGCTATGGAGGAGATCGACTGCGAGTCGGAGGGCGGTCCAGTGACGATAGGCGTCAACACGAGATACTTTCACGACGCCGTGAAGGTGATTGACGATCCATCCATAAAATTGATGTTCAACGGGCCGAACGATCACATGATGGTCAAACCAGGAGGATCTGACTCGTTTATGTGTATGGTAGCTCCCATCGAGATGAACGAGATTGACGAAGAAAATTCTGACGGCGAAACCGAAGATTCAAACCTGGTAGGCTCCTCGTCAGAGCCAGATGTACTTTAAAGAGACATATTTTTATAATTTTAGGAATATCCAGCCGGAGCGCCGTGAATGGCCGGTCGGATTGAACCTCATAACCGGTCCCAACGGCGCCGGCAAGACCAATTTTTTGGAAGGCCTCAACCTTATATCCGGTTGGGGTCCGCTTGAGAAAAGCACGGTGATCTCTGACATAATCCGTTGGAACGGCATGGACAGGGGTGACAGGGCATCGCTTTGGGGGAGGGTGTCAGGCGAGGAGGACTCGGAGATATTTGCCTCTGTTACGGTGAGATGTTCGCTCAAGTTCGACGGAAAATCATCTGCCGCATCCGCTGTGAGGTCTCGAATACCGGTTTTGTCGTGGTTATCCGGCAGCATTTCGCTCATAAAGGGAGGGGCGTCGCACAGGCGCGCGCTTCTTGACAGGGTTGGAGCGCTGATAAGCCCGTCTTACGCTGGAAGGCTGCACGATTACAGGTACTTTTTGCGTCAGAAGACCGCCCTTCTCAGAAAATCGAGGGATGCGGCCATCATGGAGAGGTCGATGCTCCGGGTAGGGGCATGGCTGTGGACGGCGCGGGAGGAGATTTTGAGGATGATAGCGGAATCGATAGATGAGTTCGAAGAACTGCTCCCTCGCCCTGTCAGCCTGACTTTTAAACGCGGAGGGGCCGGGATGGACGAAAAACCTCTGGATGACTTCAAAAAATCGCTTTCATTCAGCAGAGATCGTGAAAAGGCCGCTAAAATTCCACTGGTAGGGCCTCAGAGGGATGATATTGGGATATTCTGCGGGCCCAAGGAGGCGTCGGTCATGTTGTCGAGGGGCCAAAGCAGCCGGGTGGCATCCGCGCTCATCCTCGCGTCGGCACTCGTCGTAGAACGCGTTCTCGGAAGAAAACCTGTCCTTGTCTTCGACGAGATGGCCTCCGAACTCGACGCGGACGGAAAATTGTCCACGATAGAGGCGCTCGGGAAAACCGGATGTCAAATCTTCGCTGCGGCGACGGATCCGATTTTTTCTGATGGAGTAAAACTGCATAATCTTCGGGACGGAAGGTTCGTGCGGGAGTGATGTCAATTCATCAGTCAGCCGCGATAAAATCTTTTAACTTTAGGTCCTTGATTGCAAATTGTTTAAAGCCGCAATGTAGTATAATGGCGCGGCAAGTTTAAGTTTTTCGATTTTTCTAAGGTGGACGAGATGATGGAATGAATCAGAATTACGATTATGACGTGATAGTTATAGGCGGAGGGCATTCCGGATGCGAGGCGGCGCTTGCATCTTCCCGCATGGGTTGCAGGACGCTCATGTTGAACCACAACCTGGACAACATTGCCCTCATGCCTTGTAACCCCGCCATAGGCGGGCCGGCGAAGGGCAATATTGTCAGGGAGCTCGACGCCATGGGGGGAGAGCAGGCGAGAGCGGCTGATTTCTCCACTCTTCATCTCAGGTGGCTGAATACCTCCAAAGGGTTTGCGGTGAGGACATTGCGGGCTCAGTGCGACCTCAAGGATTACGGTGCCTACTATACCAGGACGCTGTCCAGTGTGCCTAATCTCTACGTTTATCAGGGCATGGCGGCTGAGCTGGTGACCGACTCGGGCGTGGCTGCCGGGGTTGTGACCGTGGCGGGCGAGAGATTTCGGGCTCGGAAGGTGGTAATCGCCTCCGGCACATACATGAAGGGCAAGGTTCACATGGGCCTGGTCAGCTTTCCATCCGGCCCACTGGGACAGATGCCGTCTGGGACGCTCTCCGACTCGCTTGTCAAGGCCGGGCTGGAACTGTCAAGGTTCAGGACGGATACCACGCCGAGAATATGCCGGAACAGCGTTGATTGGGCGTCGCTCGACATTCAGGAGAGCGACCCTGAGCCTGAGGCGTTCTCCCACTGGAGCGAGAAGAAGGTATATAAGGGACACTACTGCGCACGAACGAGGACATCCACCGTCACTCACGATATCCTGAAAGCGGCTCTCGGGCGGTCTCCTCTCGCCACTCGGGAGATAAACGTGAGAGGACCGCGCTACTGCCCGTCGCTGGACGACAAGATATTGAAATTTCCAGACAAGGAATCTCACCCTATATTTCTGGAGCCGGTCGGAAGAAACAGCCGCGAGATATATATGCAGAACTTCTCGACCTACATGCCGCCGGACGTTCAGCTCGAGATAATACACACCCTGCCGGGCTGTGAACGAGCTTTGATGCTGCGTCCCGGGTATGGCATAGAATACGACTATGTCGTGCCTACGCAGCTTGAACCGTGGCTGGAGACGAGGGCCGTCAGGGGACTGTATTGTTCGGGCCAGATATGCGGCACGTCCGGCTACGAGGAGGCCGCCTGCCTGGGTTTCATGGCCGGAGTAAACGCGGCCCTCTCCCTCAAGGGCAGGGATCCTC
>JAISLO010000043.1 GCA_031290815.1 Synergistaceae bacterium
CATCGCCTCCACGCCTCAGGCGTATCAGCGGCTCCCTGCGCGCGACTTGTATCCAGTCGCGCAGGTTCTCGGATGAATAAACGTCCACATAGGCCGCCGCGTCTTCCTCGCCTCCAGCAGGAATTTCGATGTTGTATCCTATGACCGGACGCCCGTCTGAAGGAGCCCCAACCTTCGATAGGTCGGCGAGGAACCTGTCCGCTCCGCCGCCGGACGCGTCGGAACCGTTTCCGACGATTTCAATTACCTGACCGCCCTCGCCTGTTCTTATCGTGACGTCCATCATCGATGTTGACGGTCCCCGGGCCGGCGGCAGGGGAAAGAGGGGAACGGCCGTTCTCACCGGATCGTCTGACGAGGGCGCCTCCTGTGCTTGATACGGCGTCTCGGCATCCCTGACGATGAACGGGACGGGGTTCGCGTCCGAGTCGAAGACGGCGAGATCAGTCTTGAATGACCGTCTGAGCCCCCTGAATACATCGTTGGTGATGTGAATCCTGTACACGCGGCCCTCGTCGCTCGCGCCGATCGAATGTCTGAACTTGAAGTCGGCAATGGTCGGCGGGGCCGCCGAATCCTGATCCTGGGCCCCGAATGCCGTTGCGGCGCAAAGCGCGGCGATCGCGGCGAAGAGCATAAAAGGCATAAAAAATTTTCTCAAGGCGCGTTCACACCTCCGCTTCATCTTGCCCGCCGGAGATCGAGCTCTTTGGCGGGAGCGGAGCCGCCCAGCCTATGAGCAGGAAGAATCCGCCGAGGAGGAGAAAGGCGAATATCCTTATGATGGTTGCGCTGTTCCTCAGATCTATCATCAACAGCTTGAGGATGTCTATGGCGAGCAGTCCCGCTCCTATGAACCAGAGCGGCCTGTATCCGTACCTCTTGCTGCCGAAGATGCACGCCAGAGACGCCAGTCCCCATAAGATGGCTATGATTCCCTGGAAGTACGGCGCCCTGGACATGTGTCCAAACGAAACGAGCTCGCCGAAATAACGCAGGGCGGATCGGGCCGCGACGTTATTGAGAAGAAGGAACGTCACGAACGTCAGGACGTAGTGGAGCCATATCCTCCGGGCGCGCTCGTTTGTGATCGAGTTGATCAGCATCGCCGCCGCGGCAAGGTATAGGAACTGCCTCAGTTCAAGCGTGTTGAGCAGCGGAACGTAGAAGGACGGGATGCTGGTCACACTGAAAAAGCTGACGAACGTCGGAAGCCTGAGCAGCATCATGACGCATAGGGCAGCTCGGCTGCTCCCCAGATAAGCCCTCATAGCGACAGCGCGGTCGAATCGCCTCAGAGTGAGGAGGGCGGTCGCGGCGCACAGAGGCAGGAACGCGATGAGATAGCCCCAGTAAGCGTCATAGTCAGATATCCAGGATCGCCAGACGATACCCGTGTACGAGACGAAGGAAAACAGTGAGATCCCCCACGTGACGAGGCGCATCCGCGTTGGAGCGGCGGAGCGGTACGACAGCGCGCCAAGCGCGAACATGGCGGCAAAGGCCGGCCAGTTCGGGGAGTAACTGTTCCACAGATCATGCAGAATAGGGATCTTCGGGCCGTATATGTGCCATAAAACGCCCGGGACCGTCCACAGGGCTGTTCCGATGAACACAACGGCCAGCGCTGGAAGGGCCAGAATCCTCGCCGCGTCCCAACCGGGAAGTGAGGGCGGCGAGCTGGTGTTGAACACGCCATTGACCTTCCATGCGGGGTACAGCGACAGCGCGTAACCGGCGGCTCCGCCGACGCACAGGATGGAAAAAGCCGTCACGCCTGATTTATCAAACGTCACGAATGCGGCGTGCCAAACGGAAAGCGTCCACCAGACCGCCCCGTATGCGGCGAAGAAGTACGCCATGCTGTCAGGAGACGGCATCTTGAACTCTCTGCCCCGAATCCGCACCGCAGGCGTCAGGTAGGCCGGCGCGCCGGACATGAAACGGCTGCTGACCAACGCGGACGCTGCGAATATCAAGCCGGTCAGGAGGAATGGAGACGTCTCGTCGAACCAGTCGAGCAGACCGACCGGCCTGAGGGATATGCCGTATATGTGAGCGGGCAGGTGCAGGTAAGGCCCGTAGTTGTAAATGATAAACGCCGCCGCGTGCAGCAGCAGCCCGCACACGAAGGCGTCGTCCCTATTTTTTCTCACGGCGAACGCCACGAGGAACGCCGCCTCGACGGCCCATATCGCGGACGCGGAGGCCTGTTTGAACGTGAACGGTATCGCCAGGTTCGAGAAGATCATGCAACAGACCAAAAACAACTGCGGGGAACAGCCGATTTTACGTGCTCGCTCGCTCATCATCACAACCCGCCCGAGCGCGAGATGCAGCGCGCCGACCACAAGACAGGTAACCGCGACCCAGTATCTTGTGTGGGCGGCCGCGGCCATCTGGAGGAACACGAGTACGAACGGAACAGCGGCGATCATCGGCGCATCCATGCGTTCATACCGCCAGAACCTGATATTTTTGAAGGTGTCCTTCAATTTATCGGGAAAAAGCGGTATCAGGGCGAGCGCACTGTAATTTATATAGAAAAGTATCAGGAACGGCTCGACCGACGCGAAGTACGACGCGCGCCATCTCAGTGCACCCCACGCCACTCCTGTCGCGAGTGACGCGAGCAGTCCGCCCCATCTCGTCTTTCGCCAGTCCCTGAACAGGGAGATCATGAACGCCTCGAAGTTGAGCAGAGCGTGTATCGAAAACAGGGCGACGAAATTCTGGCTTCCAGCGCTCACTAATATTGGTGCGGCGTAGCCGCCGATCAGGGCGAAGATCGCCAGCGGCTCGAACTCCTGGTACAGGGCCATCACGACCGTGAATGCCGAGAGCAGCAGCATCCCCAGGACCGCGCCGGCCACCGGTATAACGGGCCCCAATTTCGCTCCGGCTATGAGGACGATGTAAAGCACTCCGATGCCGCCTCCCTGCAGGATCAGAGCGTATGTCCTCCGCGATTCGCGCAGCCTCCAGCCAAAAGCAGTCATTGCGATGCCGACGACGGCGGCGCCCGTGAGGCGAAGCTCCAGGGGGATCCAGCCTCTTCTGTGGACGTAACTGAACAGAAGGCCGAATCCGGCCAGAAACAGCATTACCCCGACCGTGACCCAGATGTTGCCCTCCGAGAGCAGCCACGAGATGAGCGCCCGCCATCTCTTGGCAAACCACGAGTGTTCGACCGCGGCCGCATCGGTATCGGCCGGGACACCTGTCTCCGCCGTCTCTGGCGCGGAATATGGAAACGGGGGCGGGACAGGCGTCTCGTATGTTTTTTCCTCGTGATGTTCTATTTCTTCGGGAATTTGTGGAATCTCAGGAGTTGCCGCAGCCTGCGGAGACGGTTCGAGCGTCTCACGGCTCTCGCTGGAGATGGCCTCTTCCTTCGCAGGTTCACCGAGTCCATGCTGAGGAGCAGGCGACTCGGACGGCCCGGCGTCCCGAGAATCCATGGATTCGACACCGCTATTCCGGATCGTGCCGTCGAGCGACGCTATTTTGTTTTTCAGGTCCGTTATCGCATTTTCCAGATCGGAAACTCTGGACCCCACGCCGGAGATCATTATGACGCTGACTATCGGCATGACTACGAGAAAAATCACGGCTAATATGATCAGCCCTTCCACTTGAGAAACACCTCGCTTCGTCTCCGCCAAACAGCAACACTTCGACCGGGACAATTCTAGCATATACATTCAAATCAAATTGGTATTTTATTCTGCGGCTCGCTATCTCTTTGCCTGAGACTGAGACAACCTGATACTCAGATCCGTGA
>JAISLO010000044.1 GCA_031290815.1 Synergistaceae bacterium
GACGAAATGCTCGGAAAATTGACGAACTCGCGGACGGACGGGGAAATCGCGCCGGAGTTTTCCCGCATATCGGACTGCGTCCTGATTTCCGACTTCGACGAAGCCGGAAAAATCATCGATGGTCTGATGAAAGACACGCGGCGCGATGGATAAGCAAACGGCGATGGCGAGGCTCGTCATCGGCCTCTTTTTCGTGTCGGCCTTCCTGGTGCTGATAAGCACCGTGTACGAAAACGTCAGGATGAACCACCACGCGACGCTGGCCCACTCGGCCATCCAGAACCACCTGCTGACCGCGGTCAAGGCGGCGGCCGTCTATGTGAGCGCGGAAGAACTGGACAGGTTTCATGCCGCCGAAGACGCGGATTCGTCGGAATACCGGGCCCTCAAGGAGCGGCTTATCCGTTTCGCCGAGGAATACCAGGTTCTCTACGTCTACTACTGGAGGGATCACGGCGACGGCAGGATTCAGTACATCATCGACAACGATACTGACCCGGAGAATATGTACACGCCCAACATATTCTTCGAAATCAACAATGAAGAAGACCCTGTGACCGCCGCCGCCGTTCCCCACGTCCTTGGCGGCGGAACCTGGGTTTCGGATTTGGGTTCCTACACCGCCGGGGGGAGCGGGCTCATTTCCGCTACGGCCCCAGTGTATTCGAGCGACGGCAGGGTCTACTGCGCCGCCGGCGTGGACGTGAGCGACGAGGGCGTCATCGCCCAGCAAAAGGACGCCAGAAATATAATGATCATCCAGATATGCGCGCTGACAGTCCTGGTGGCGTGCGGGGTATTCAATCTGCTCTTCTACTGGTACATGGCCAGCGCGAAGGAGGAATCGCAATTCGTCGAACCCGGGGGGGACGACTCCCTCCCCGTCGGGGAGAGCGCCTGGAACACGAATAAATTGCTCAGATTTCTGGTCAATGCCGCCACCTCGGGTAAATACTCGGCGCGGAGCAAATTCGGCATGTCCGATTATTTGATCCGCTATGTTCTCCTGAACACCGTTACGATATCCGGCTTTTTTCTTCTAGCGGCTTTCTCTGTTTGGAATTACACGCGCGGCTCCTATGTCGACGCGGCGGTATGCGGGGGCATGACCATAATCTGTCCCATTGTCATAATCCTGTCCCGGAGCTCCGTTCCCCAGATCGTTCCGGCCTCGATAGGGGTGACGTGTTACGGGGTCCTCTGCGCGCTGCTGATCTGGAACGGGGATTATCAGGGCTATAATTTTGTGTTCATATATTTATTTCCCATGTATGCCATCACGCTCCTGGGAATGACCTACGGCGTTACCCTGTCCTCGGCTCTGCTCTTCGTGGTATGCGCGGAGATTTTCATCCCGGGGGTGTCCCGCTTCAGATATCAGCCTGAAATAGCGATTCGCATCGTTGTCTCCTACGTTATGATCCTTTTTATGCCCTTCGTCACGGAAAAAACCCGAAAGACAAAAGACCGCCTGATAGAAGCTCAGAATCGGCGGCTTCTGGAACTCAAAGACGCCGCCGAGGCCGCGAACATGACGAAGAGCAACTTCTTAGCCAGCATGAGCCACGAGATACGCACTCCCATGAACGCCGTCAGCGGCATGTCTGAACTGCTGCTCAGGCGCGATCTCGACGAGGACTCCAAGGGATACGCGGCTGACATCAAGCAGGCGTCCGCAAACCTCATGTCGATAATCAACGACCTGCTCGACTTCTCCAAGATCGAGGCCGGCCGGCTGGAGATCATCCCCGCCGCCTATTACCTCTCCTCGCTGATAAACGACGTGGTGAACATCATCCGCATGAGGCTGACGGAGAAACCGATACGCTTCTACACCAACATCGACTCAGCCATCCCCGGCATGCTGATCGGCGACGAGGTGCGCCTCCGCCAGATACTCCTCAATATGCTGAACAACGCGGCGAAGTACACGGAGAAGGGCTTTGTCGGCCTTACCATCACAGGGGAAGCGGCGGGCGAAGGCAGGGTCACGCTGCGGATAGCCGTGGCAGATTCGGGGGTCGGAATAAGGCCGGAGGATCAGCAAAAGCTCTTCGGCGAATTCATACAGGTGGACACAAAACGAAACCGCGGCATCGAGGGGACGGGGCTGGGCCTTGCCATAACAAAACGCCTCTGCGCGGCAATGGGCGGGGATATCTCCGTTGAGAGCGAATACGGAAAGGGCAGCGTCTTCACAGCTGTCATTCCCCAGAAAACAGCCCTGGATGCTCCTTTCGCCGCTGTGGAGAACCCGGGCGAGAAGAGAACGCTGATCTATGAGAGACGCATGGTCTACGCGAAATCGGCGGCGTGGTCCCTGGAAAACATGGGCGTCCCCCACCGGCTGACGTCCGATATCGAGTCATTCGCCAAGGCGCTGCGGGAGGAGGAGTGGCGATTCGTGTTCTCGGGGCATGGTCTCTATGACCGGATCATGCCGGTGATGGATATGCCGGAAGACGAACTGCCCGGCGGAAGGCGTCCGTCCCTGGCGCTGATGGTCGAATGGGGTGGCGAGAGGTATGTCCCAGGCGCGCGCTTCATGTCCCTGCCGGTGCAAACCCTGTCGATTTCGGAGGCGCTCAACGGTAAGCCGGATCACAGGAACTACGCGGAGGCCGCCGCGTTTACCGGAACGCGGTTTACAGCCCCCGGGGCGCGGCTTTTGGTGGTGGACGACATCGAGACAAACCTGAAGGTCGCGGAGGGGCTGATCGCCCCGTACAAGGCTCGTGTGGACACCTGCTTGAGCGGCGCGGTAGCCGTGGAGATGGTAAAGCGCGGTCAGTACGACATCGTGTTCATGGATCACATGATGCCCCAGATGGACGGCGTGGAGGCGGCCGAGCTGATACGCGGGCTGGAGCTTGAGCGGGGGGGCGCGGACGGGAGACATCCTGTTCCCATAATCGCGCTGACGGCGAACGCCGTATCGGGAATGCGGGAGATGTTCATCGAAGCGGGCTTCAACGATTTCCTGGCCAAGCCCATAGACGTATCCAAGCTGGACGAGATCATAGAAAAGTGGCTTCCCAGAGAAAAACAGAT
>JAISLO010000045.1 GCA_031290815.1 Synergistaceae bacterium
AGCGCCGTTCTCCCTGAGATGATGAGACACGAGGGGCCCGCGAGGGTCTTCGACGGTGAGGAGGCCGCGTACAAGGCCATAACCGGCGGAGAGATCAAGAGGGGCGACGTGGTGGTGATCATCAACGAGGGGCCGAAGGGCGGTCCAGGTATGAGGGAGATGCTGCAGCCGACGGCGTCGCTCGCCGGCCTTGGACTGGATTCGTCGGTCGCGCTTCTGACCGACGGGCGGTTCTCCGGAGCTTCGAGGGGCGCGGCCATCGGCCACATATCGCCGGAGGCGGCCAGGGGCGGGGTGATCGGGCTGGTCAGGGATGGTGACGTAATTAGGATCGACATCCCGGCCCGAAGCATAGAGCTGGTCGTTTCAGACGAAGAGCTGAAGAGGCGCGCGTCCGGCCATGTCACGGCTCTTCGCCCGACCGGAAGCCAATATCTGGAACGTTACCGCGAGTTTGTCACGTCAGGCGCTGAAGGCGCCGTTTTCAAGGAGGCTTGAGTAGTTAGATGGAAGAGAGAGTCTTACCCCCGCAGGGAGACAAAGCGGGAGAGGAAGCGCCGCCCATAAGCGTAAGAAAACGGGAAAGGCCTCACAGCATAATGGAACCATGCGTTGTGCTCATCACAATTCTGGCTGTCGGATTCGTCCTGAGCCACGCGGCACAGATAGCCAAACCGTTTATGCTGGCGATCATCCTCACGGTGCTGTTCACGCCAGTGATAAAGCTCGGCGAACCGTACAAGCTTCCGGTCCCTGCAATGGTCCTTGTCGTTCTCGCCTGCCTGCTGATGATTATGCTGCCGCTCGGCATCTTCCTGAACTCGACGATGCAGAGCGCGGTGGAGGCTCTTCCGCAGTACTACAACAAGCTCGTAGACATAGGACGCTCCGTGCTCGACAATTACGATTTTCCGAGGGAGTTTTGGGTGACCGTCAATTGGGTCAATACCGTGGGCAGATATGTCTCAGGGATGACCGGATTTCTGCTCAACTGGCTCGCGACGCTGACGATGGTCATGGTCTTCCTCGTTTTCATGCTGATGGAGTCCCCCTACATGGAGCGGCGCATCAGAAGGGCGTTCAAGGGGGAGAGCGGGGAGCGTGTGTCGAGGATCGCCGACAAGGTGATAAGCCAGATATCGAGATACCTGAGGACGCTCGCGGTGATCAGTTTCGCAACCGGGGTGTGCGTGTTTCTGGCGCTGTCCATGCTTGGGATAGACTTTGCGCTGACCTGGGGAGTGCTCGCGTTCTTCCTCAATTTCGTGCCGACCGTCGGATCGATCGTTGCATCCATTCCACCCATTCTGGTGGCTCTGGTTCAGTACTATCCGAGCTGGATTCCCTCGTTGGGCACGTTTTTGGCGCTGCTTTCGATTCAGTTCACGATAGGCAACATAATGACGCCTAAGATCATGGGGGATACGCTGGATCTCAGTCCTGTCGTCATACTGGTGTCCCTCATGTTCTGGGGCGCGATCTGGGGTCTCTCTGGGGCGCTTCTATCCGTGCCCATCGCGGTCATGATAAAGATCATCTGCGAGAACGTTCCCCAGCTCAACTTCGTTGCCATGCTGATGTGCTCCGCGAAGAAGGGGTAAAATCCCGAAGGTCAATAATCGTACCGCTCATGTGAGAATCATGACAGCGGACCATTGAGGACTGCGAACGGGCAGTGTCCGCTGCGAGACTCCGGCGAGAGTGGAATCAGCGTGTCATACTGTTTACACCTGGATTGAATACTCTCTCTTGACATCAGGCCCTGATTTCAAATTGATATCAGTAATGTGGAAGAGGTGTTTCCGATGAGCGAAGCGGTACGAATTCCGTCGTTCGACCTCAGGCGAAATTACGCCAGAATCGAGGACGAGATAATAGAGGCGGTCAGGAGGGTTCTCTCATCCCAGTGCTTCATAATGGGACCGGAGGTCTCGGAGTTCGAACGAGAGGCCGCCGCTTACCTGGAGGCTCCCCGTGCCGTCGCCTGCGCTTCGGGGACGGATGCCCTGCTGCTGGCGCTCATGGCGCTTGACGCTGGTCCTGGCGACGAGGTAATCACCACTCCGTTTTCGTTTTTCGCGACGGCGGGCTGCATAGTCCGCCTGGGGGCGAGGCCTGTGTTCGTCGATGTGGAACCGGACACGTACAACATGTCGATGGAGCGCGTACTCGACGCTGTAACCCCTCGAACGAAGGCCGTCATACCTGTTCACCTGTTCGGACAGCTCTGCCGGCTAGAAGAAATTGCGCCGGAGCTTGCCCGGAGGGATATTCCCATCATAGAGGACTGCGCTCAGTCGTTCGGCGCGCATAGGATGTACGGGGACAGGATAATGAGGGCGAGTTCGTGGGGCAGATTCGGATGTTTTTCATTCTTCCCGACCAAGAACCTCGGAGCCTACGGGGATGCTGGAATGGTCTGCTGCAGGGAGCAGGGGGATTCTGACAGAATCTCGCGCCTGCGGGCTCACGGCGCGGCCGAGACGTACATACACGACGAACCGGGTTTGAACAGCCGGCTCGACGCCCTCCAGGCCGCCGTCCTGAGGGTCCGTCTGAGACACGTCGAAACGTGGATCGAGGAGAGGCGCGAGGCCGCGCGGCGCTACGACCTCATGTTCGCCGAGCGCGGGGTCCTCGACGTCCTGACGCCGCCGGTCGAGGATGCCGGCAACAGACATACCTATCATCAATACGTCGTCCGAGCCAAGGACAGGGATGCCCTTCAGAATTTCCTCTCCGGCCGTGGCATCGTCACGCGCGTTTATTATCCGATGGCCCTTCATGTTCAGCCGTGCATGATATCCGCCGGATATGCGAGAGGGGACATGCCCGTGGCTGAGCGGCTGACGGAGGAAGTGCTGGCGCTTCCGATGTTCCCTGAGATCCTCCCGGAGGAACAGGAGCGCGTCGTCTCCGCCATCTTGGATTTTTACAGGGGATGAATCCCTGACTAATATTGCCTTTAATGTTCTTTCTTGCTATAATTGTGTTCAAGGGGGGATAGAAGATGTATCCGATGTTTGCCGATTGGACGTTTGTGGTGTTGATACCGGCGCTTCTGCTGACGTTTTACGCTCAATTTCGAGTGAAGAGCGCTTTTGCGAAATACAGCCGCGTCAACGCGGCGCGCGGAATAGACGCGGAGTCGGTCGCGAGACTGCTGCTGGACCGGCATCGCTTGAACGGCGTGAGGATCGAGCGCGTGCGGGGCGAACTCACGGATCACTATGACCCGAGGACAAAAGTCCTGAGGCTGTCCGACTCGGTGGGGGGCTGTTCCAGCATTGCCGCCATAGGTGTAGCGGCTCACGAGGTTGGGCACGCCATTCAGGACGGCACCGGCTACTCGCCGCTTCGCGTGAGAAACATGCTGGTCCCGGTAGCGAACCTGGGGTCAAACGGGGCGATGATCCTCTTCGTGATCGGTCTCATCATGGGGCTGGGCCCTCTCATGAACCTGGGGATCGTTTTCTTTGCCGGAGCGGTTCTTTTCCACATCATAACACTCCCGGTGGAGTTCGACGCCTCGTCCAGAGCCCTCAAGCTGCTCTCTTCCACTGGCGTGCTCAGCGCCAGGGAGACGGACGGGGCGAGAAGCGTACTGAACGCGGCCGCTCTGACCTATGTAGCAGCCGCGCTGATGGCGATAGCCAACCTGCTCAGGCTGGTTATCATGGCTAGAGGCAGGAGGGATTAGGAAGGCTGATTATGAGGCATGCCGTGATCCTATGAGAGGTATTGAGGCTGTCCTCGTTGTATTGGGCGAAGTTGAGCGCGGGGCGTTTGCCGCTGAGTCCATCAGGCGTTTGTGGCCTGAAATAGTCATCAATGAGAGAAAACTCACGACAACGCTGGTTTATTCTGTCCTCCGGCGCCTGGGACTGTGGAGACACCTCCTTGCAAGGTACTGCAGGCGGCCCGTCGCGTCACTGGACCACGGAACCGCAAACGTTCTGCTGACCGGCATTGCTGGAGTTCTGGAGCTCGAACACTTCAAACCAGGAGTCCTGGTCAACGCGCTGGTTCAGCTCGTCAAGGACAGGTCAAGCCGCGGGACGAATCCGAGGGAGCACTCGCTCGTCAACGCGGTGTTGCACTCCGTGATGGAGGACGCTCCTCCCTACATCGAGCGGCTGCGATCCTCGAACGAGATGAGGGACGCGGCTCTCGTCTCCGGTGTGCCAGGCTGGATTGCCGCGGAGTGGAGCAGGGAATGGGGGATAAAGGACGCCCGCCGCCTGCTTCAATTGACCACCGGCACTACGTATATGACGGTGCGATTGTCCCCGGGAGTCGACCGCGCCGGTTGGATGGAGGCTTACAGGGGATCGGAATCCGCGCCGTCCGATATATCAAAGTCGGCCGTGCTGTTGCAGTCCAATCCATACCCGCCCGACCTTCCGGGATATGCGGAGGGTATCGTGACGCCGCAGGGAGAGTCGTCTATATGGGCCGTCGAGTGCCTGCTTTCGCACTGGCAGGGCGGTGTCATGCTGGATATGTGCATGGGCAGGGGAGTGAAGGCGGGACACATTCTTTCCTGTCGCAGTGATGTATCCATAGAGGGATGGGATCTGTCCCGCGCAAGGCTCGAGGCCGCAGGGAGGGAGTTCGGCCGCCTCGGCGTCGCCGGGCGGGTCAGGCCGGTCTGCGGGGATGCCGCGTCAATGACGCCTGAGGTTTCTCCGACGGCGATAATGCTCGACGTTCCATGCTCCGGCAGCGGGACATGGGGGCGCAGGCCCGAGGGCAAGTGGCGGATGACCCCGGAGAAGCTCAAGGCGGCCTCCCTGCTGCAAGAACGGCTTTTTTCGAGGGCGGCGGACCTGTTGTCTCCGGGCGGCGTGCTGATGTACAGCACTTGCAGTATCTTTAGGGAGGAGAACGAGAAGGCCGTGGGGGCGGTCATGTCATCCAGGACGGATCTGGTCGAGCTGCCCGTACGCACTAAAAGCCCCGCACAGAAAAAGGGGCGTCCGTACGGCACGCTTATGTTCCCCGAATCTCCATGGCTTGACGGTTTCTATGTCGCCATATTCAAGAAAAAAAGATAAAATACACGGTGGACCGCGCGGTTTTCGGTTTGGGCTGACGTGCCGCGGCAAACTTGACTTTGACAGCCTTGGGGGGTAGTTACGCGTGGGCAAAATTTTCAGATTAGGCATAGTGGTCGCGCTTCTCGTGCTGATGGTATCCGGTATTATGGCGGCGCGCATAATTTTCGTCGATGAAAAGGAGGCCGATGTCCCGGCCTTGGTTGGCATCAGCGCTGTAGAGGCGACTAACAAGCTGAGGGAGGCCGGACTCCTGGCAAGGATAGATCAGGTCGACTCGGATCAGCGGGAGGGCATCGTCATATCCCAGGCCCCTCCGGCGGGGGAAAAGGTTGGCAGGGGGAAAATTGTGACCAT
>JAISLO010000046.1 GCA_031290815.1 Synergistaceae bacterium
CCTGTCGTGGGGGCGTCGAGGCGGGCCGGGCGGCTGCTCGTAAGGGTCAACGTCAACGATATAGCGGCAAAAGGGGGAGAGCCGGCATTCATGGCGGTGACTTTGATCCTGCCGCCGTCGATGGGTGAGGACGCGGTCGCCTCCATAATGAGGGAAATTCACGAGGAGTGCTTTGAAAACGGCATAGCCGTAGTAGGAGGGCACACCGAATTCAACGACATCTACCGGCACCCGGTTCTGAGCGCCTCGTTAATCGGCATGGCGGACAGCGTCTTTCGCGCTTCGGACATCGCGGAGGGCGACACCGTATTCGTATCAAAGCACATCGGCATAGAGGGAATGGCCATACTGGCGTCCGACAGGCCCGATTTGCTGAGGGATTTTTTCTCGCCGGAGGAGATTTGCGAAATAGAGGGGTGGATGGATATGACGTCCATCCTCGAAGAGGCGAGACTTCTGAGGGGCGTCGCTTCCTTCATGCACGATCCCACGGAGGGCGGGTTCATGGGCGGGATGAAGGAAATATGCTCTCTCTCCGGCCTCTCCGTGGATTTCTCGGCTGAGGATGTTCCGTTGCACCGATATACTAAAAGGGCGTCTGCGGCTCTTGGTTTCGATCCATTGCGTCTTGTGGCCTCCGGCAGCGTGATAGCTGTAATTCCTGAGGAGAAAGCGCTCGAGGCGGCTAAAATGTTCGAAGGATCGCCGACCGGCATATCCAGAATTGGGAGCATGGCGAGGAATACTGGCAGCAGCGGCGTTCCGCAAAATTGCGAGGAGGAGCTGTGGGCGCTGCTCAAGAGGGAGAGACGCTCGGTGTGACGCAAAATCATCACAGCGCGAGATTGAGATCGGTCAGGTCATTTTTGGGCCCGGGCGGGAAATTGGTCAAGTTCGGCAAGGATCCCAGCGACGCGTTCATATTGGTCTGCCAAGACGGCGTCGGCTGGGAGGACATCTATTACCTGACAGGATTCGTCGGCACTTCAGGGGTCGTGCTGATTACGGAGGATGAAGCCACGCTCTTCGTGGACCCGAGATATTCGCGCTCGGCCAGGGAGAGAAGCTGTTGCAATGTCGTCTGCTGCGAAGACGTGAAGAGGCTCAGCCCTCTTCACGCAGCGCTGGACCATCTGTTCCTCAAGAAGCCGAGCAGAGTCTCCTACGGCGGGAAACGCATGCGGCTCTCCGCTTATCAGTATATAGAAAAAGCTCTGATGGACTCCGGACGCCCTGTCGAGCTGCTGGACCTCTCGAATCTGATCTCCAACATGCGAAGGCGAAAGAACAAGGCTGAGGTAGAATTAATATCTGAGGCCGCCGCCATAGCATCGAAGGCATTCATCGAGACGCTGCCCTCCGCCAAAGTGGGCATGAGCGAGAGGGAATTCGCCGGAAGATTGGATTGTCTCATAAAGGCGGGAGGGGGCGATTTTATGGACCAAGTTCCCATAATGGTATCCAGCGGAGAGAGGACATCCTTGCCCCACGCGCTGCCAACCGACAAAAAATTCGAGAGGGGCGACCTCGTTATGGTGGATTTCAGCGTCAGGAGGGCCGGTTACGTCTGCGATATAACGAGAATGTTCTCGCTGGGCGAGCCGTCGGACGAGGCGAAAAGCTTCTACGCCGTGCTGCAGTGGGCGCAGTCGGAGGCGGCCGATCTCCTGAAACACCGAACCTCAGCGAGCGCCGTGGACGCGGCCGCGAGGCTCGTGATAGACGAGGCGGGAGTGGGCGATCTTTTCCTGCACGGAATCGGGCATGGGATAGGCCTGTGCGTCCACGAGGCGCCCTCGCTCAACGCGTCGTCGAAAGCGATTCTGTCCGAGGGAGATGTCGTGACGCTCGAACCTGGTTTCTATAAGCCCGGCTGGGGCGGGATGAGGCTGGAGGATGATTATCTGGTAGGCAGGGATAAGCCGTCCAAGCTTTCAGAAGCCCTCGGCAGCGATCTGTTCGCGGTGTAGGAGAATTCCGATGAAGAGCTTTCCGCTGGTCTTGCTCTGCTTGATTGCGATTGCCGTCTCAGCAGGCGCGATATACACATCCGAAATCATGGAGAGGATGCCTGGGGCTGCCGGTGACGTCATCGAGGTGTCCGTCGCGTACGGATGGAGCGCGGGAGATATCTCGTCAGAGTTCGAACGGCTTGGCGTGGTCACGAGTTCGAAAAAACTGTCGAGGCAGATGGTCAGCCTTGGAATCGACAGGAAAATAAGGCCTGGAACCTACAGGATTCACGCCGGTCTGGCCAGGGACGTGGCGAAGGAGTTGGAGCGGGCCGTTCCGGAGGCGAATAAAATCCAAGTGCTGCCTGGCGCCCTGTTTGCCGAGATAGCGGCTGAGCTGAGGCGCGATGACGCGCCCGAACTGCTTTTAGACGCGCTGAGGTCGCCGGATAATTTCGCCTGGCAGTTGAGGCCGCTGTTGCACGGGAACCCGGCGGAGAGGATAGTTCTGCTGGCTCCTGAGACTTATGAGATACTTCCCGGCGGCAGCGCAGCCAGGGATCTCGTGAAGACGGCGTCAGAGAAGTGGTGGAGGCTGCACTCGGCCGACGTGTCCGCTGGATTTACGAGCGAAGACCTCTCGAACGCGGGGATACTCGCTTCCATAATCCAAAAGGAGGCTTTGGTGGACTCGGACCGCCCGATAATAGCGGGAGTCTTCAAAAACAGACTGGGGATGGACATGCCGCTTCAGTCGTGCGCCACAGTGGTCCATGCGTGGAGGCTGCGCGGAGTCAAGATAACGAGCGTATCCTTCGAGGACGTTAAAATCGACTCCCCGTTCAATACATACGAACACAAAGGACTGCCGCCCGAAAATATCGGCGTCCCGTCGGAAAAATCCTGGGAGGCAGCCTTGAGGCCGGCCGCCACGAAAATGCTCTTCTTCGTGGCGAAGAACGACGGGAGTCATGTGTTCACCCAAACGTACGAGGAGCATCTGGCGGCCCAGAGGAAAATCCGCAGGGGGGAGATGTGAAGGGGCATGCGCTCGTCCGATTCACGCGAGGTTTATGGTGATTTGGATCTGCTCAGATATGAACTCTCCGTCCCCAAGCGGAGCATATGCTATTTGAGCTGGACGATAGACGCGTATGAGGGCGTCGGGTTTTTACGAACGGACGATAGCGCTGATGGGTTAGTTTCCATACTGTTTCCCTCTGTTCGCC
>JAISLO010000047.1 GCA_031290815.1 Synergistaceae bacterium
ATAAACAAATCCGACCTCCCATCGCGGCTGTCGGCCGAGGCCGTAGCTGGGCTGGGCACTTTTGCCGCAGCCGTGAAAATTTCGGCACTGACCGGTGAGGGTTTGGATAAACTGAAGGACTCGATATTTGAGTTCTCCCTTGGCGATTCGACCCCTGCGGAGGGTTATGCCGCGACATCGAGGACGGTCGAAGCGCTGAGCGGAGTCGTTTCCAGCGTTGACGCCGCCTCCACCGCTCTCAGTGGATTCGCCGGGATAGACGTGGTGTGCGCTCTGCTAGCCGACGCCGCAGCTCTCGTTGCGGCGCTTCTCGGAGTCGATGCGACCGAGGATCTGCTGGACAGGATATTCAGCGATTTCTGCGTCGGCAAGTGATGACACCGGCCCGATCTCAAGCGGGCGTTGACGGCGAAGATCATGAGATTGAATCGGCGTCAGTTTCCCCTCACTATTTTCTTCGCGCCATTCTTCGCGAACCATGATACTGCCCTGTCCATGACGTCTCCATGAAGGATGACGCGCGAGCCCTCGATGTGACTTCCGCAGCCAAGCCCCCTGCGAATCGCCTTTGCGGCGGCCTCCAGCGTCGTCCTGTCCGGCTCGGGCTTGAACGCCGCCGCCGTGACCGTATGCCCCTTCCTGCCGGATGACTCCCTGTGCATCGTAATCTGAGATGTCCGGCGGATGAATTCGCCAAGGTCCGGTTCCCGTTCCGATGTTTCCTTCGCCGGCTGTACATTTTCCGCCTCGGCATGTCTTGGAATGCCCAGGGCCTCGCCGATCGAGACCGGCTTGCCGCCTTCAGCCGCAATATCCTGGACCAAACCGCCCTTCTTCTTCGACACTTCAGATTCCCCCCTATGATAACGCGCCTGCGACCTGCATTTTAACATGCGAGGGCCAATCCTTTTGCCTCAACCAAGTTTCTATGATAGAATATGTACATCGCGGCGGGTCAAGATTCTCGATTTTGGCCCGTTTTTTCAGAGCAAAAAGACTGATGGGAGGGTTTTCCATGGCAAAAGCGACGGTGGATCAGGATTCCTGCGTTGGCTGCGAGGCCTGTGTCGGGGCATGTCCGATAACAGCGATCAGCGTGACCGACGGCAAGGCTTCAGTAGACTCCGACACATGTGTGGAGTGCGGCGCATGCGTTTCAACGTGCCCGGTGAGCGCGATTTCTCAGTAACAATCAATAACAAAGGGAAGAGACAGGCATATCACCAAAAGAGCGTTCCCATGGGACGCTCTTTTTAATTACGGCTATCAAGTTTGCCCGAGACCGCCAGGATGTTCGAGCGAACGCAACCCATCTTTACAACGCCGGAGACTGCATCGACTCCCCGGTGCGCATACTTTCGGACACCACGTCTCCAAAAATCGCGGAGAAACGACAATCTCACAGCAGCCTCAGGAACCCGTTCAGGGCCGCGTCCGCCCCCTTGTCTCGCATCTCATCGAGCAGTCCGTAGTGGGTCATGTCCAGACAGACCGGTGTTATCGACACATACCCGTCCCTCACGGCCGTCACGTCCGAGCCCTCCTCGTCGATATCCTCCGTCCTCCCGCCAATCAGACAGCGAACCTCTCCGCCGGGACCGCTGACGTGTTCCAGCTTGTCGACGTACCTGCGCCATCCGCGCTTCGTCAGCTTGAAGCCCTTTATCTTTTTTATGTGCTCGTTGGGAACGTTGACGTTCAACAGGGTGTCCTTTGGGAGCCCTGTCCTCTCCACGTATTCGAGCACGGCCATGGCCGACATCGCTGCGGTCATGTTGTGCCTGAGGCCGTCACGAGCCCCGCAGCAGAGCGAGACCGCGACGGACTGGCGGCCCAAGATCACGCCCTCCATGGCGGCGCATACCGTGCCTGAGTACGTGACATCGTCCCCCATGTTTGCCCCCTGGTTTATGCCGGACACCACAAAACCGGCATCGGGAAAGAGAAGGTCGAGTCCTACAACCACGCAGTCGGTAGGAGTGCCGTCGCACGAATACACCGCAACCCCCGGCGCAAACGATCCCGCGTCATCCAGAGGACGGGCGCGCACGTGCGTACCGGCGGTTATCGCGTGGCCGACCCCGCTTCGCTCCCTGTCCGGCGCGACGACCGCAAGCAGCCATCCTCTGCCGGCCAGGTATTTTGACATCGTGTGGATGCCATCGGAGGCAACCCCGTCGTCGTTTGTCAAAAGCACCTTCACAACAGTCCGCACCTCCTAAAATGAGAAAAAGAGCAGATTCAGGATCAATGCCATTATCGGATCCATTATTATCGGGAGGATTCTGGTGAACACGAGGATCAGAATTATCCACGTCCCGTAATTTTCAAGAAAGAAATACGCTCTCATCATGCGAGGGGGCAGCAGCATCCCAAGCACCTTCGACCCATCCAGCGGCGGTATCGGAATCAGGTTGAACACGCCGAGGCCAATGTTGACCATAAGCATGTCGATCAGAACGATGGTCAGCGTGCCATACGACATCAGGCTGGGAAATATCCTGATAAAGAGCGCACAGACGATGGCGGTGAGAAAATTTCCGGCCGCCCCGGCGAGACTCACAATGATTATGCCCTTGCGCGGGTTTCTGAAATTTCTCGAATTTATCGGAACCGGCTTTGCCCAGCCAAAGCGAAAGAAGATCAGCATCAACGCCCCGACCGGGTCGATGTGGTCGAGCGGGTTGAGCGACAGCCTTCCCTGCATCGCGGCAGTCCTGTCCCCGAGTTTGTAGGCGGCCCAACCGTGGCAGAACTCGTGAAAGGAGATGGCCCATAGCACCGCCGGAAGCCGCAGCAACAGATCCGCAAATCCTTCAGGGGAGAATTGGGAAAACATTTAACGCGTCACTTCCTTTCGAGTCCCCGACTGATACTATTTAATATCAGCGGGAGTGAATTAAAAAAAGAATAAGAGTAAATGAGGGAGGCGTTCCGAGGCGCTAGCCGCCGTCATCCCGTTGAAACCGAACCGCATGACGCCTACCCACAGCTTTCCACTATCCATTTCAGCGTGTCGAAGTCGGAGTGAGACGTCTCAGTCGCCGTTATCGCCGGAAGCTCATAGGTGTGGTTCGCCCTTATGCACTTGGCCGCCTGCCTCACCCTTGCCTCCGTGGTCTTGCAGACGAGCGACCACTCCCGATCCCTGTGAATACCTCCATTCCAGCGATAAACGCTCTCCTCCTCCTTAATGTTGACGCAGGCCGCAAGGCACTCGCGAACCAGAGTGGAAGCGATCTTATCCGCGTTCTCCCACGATCCGCAGGATACGCTTATCTCATACACCGCGGAGACGGCGAGCAGCAGCCTCCCAACATCCCTGCCCCTATCCTCCCACGAGGACAGGTCCCCGTCGTTGCGCAGAACCATGTCTGACATGCCTGCCTTCTCGTCAGAGCTCATCAAAAATCTCTCTCTCCGAGCTATTTCGCCGCAGTCCCAGCCTCTGGCGGA
>JAISLO010000048.1 GCA_031290815.1 Synergistaceae bacterium
GTGCGACTCAGCCGTCACGTCCAGCAGGACCATGCGCTTGATCTTGGGAACCGGAAGCGCGAATTCATGCAGCAGAAAACTCTTGCCCAGGATGTTGGGGTCGTATCCGGCGCCCGAGATGTTTTTGCCTATCTCGCGCACTATCAGTACGTCGATGTCCGGTATCATCAATGTTGGCATATTTTCCCTGGCTATCTTGAGGATCTGTTTCTCCCGCTCGATCAGTTTCTCAGATGGTATCGCCTCGACCATTGCCGTCTCGTCAAAGGCGTTTTCAACGATCGCTATTCCAAAGGCGACATTGACGGCGCCTAATATCATTCCCGCGGCCTCCAGCAGCGTGCCGCCGAATGCGTCGAAGTTCTCCTCGTGCACCGCGGTGCAGCCTATGTGGTTTCCAAATCCGATCACCAGCATCTTGCAGAGCCCGCTCTGTATGTCGGCCACAAAATCCGTGTGGAGTTTGACTCGGTTTATGGGGACGACCATGTCCGCCCCGAACGCCGCCTTGTCGAAGTAGACGTCGATGCCATTTGCGGTCCTGCCGATATGAGTCACATCAACGGATGTCTTGATCTTGACTCCCATTTTGTCCTCTGTGATGCCGTATGAGCTGAGCACATCGCGCTGCCCGTCCGAGGTTCCGCCCCCGTGACTGCCCATTGCGGCGACGATAAACGGCTCGCCCCCAGCTTTTTTGATACCGTCCAGCACTGCTTTGACTATGACATTCAGATTTTTGATGCCTCGGCTGCCCACTCCCACGGCGACTTTAGCCCCTGGTTTTATCCTGCGGCGGATCTCGTCGCGGCTCATCTCCTCCGAGACGCGTCCTTCGACATCGTCCAGCCTTGGCCGTTGAAACGTCTGCCTCACCCTGTGCATCTGAGGAAGAGGAAGGCGCAGGTCTTCTTCGAGCAATATCGGCATGGCGCACACCTCCAACGCCGGTCGTGAGCCGGTCTGAACTAGTCCAGAATCGTTATGGTCGAGTTGTTCGCGTCAACGCGCACTCGGTCCCCATCCTTCACAATCTCGTAAAATTTCGGGTCAACCTTGTCCACCATCGGGATTTCCATGATTATAGCGCTTGCGACCAGCACCGTCTCAGCATCTTGAATGATCATGGCGGCGGGCTGGTTTTGGCGCGTCATCAGCTGGTACAACCCGTCGATCTGCACCACGGAGCTGCCCTTTCCTCCCGGAAAGACGAGCGCTTTCTTGGCGACGCTCCGCCCCTCTATATCATGAGCCTTCTCAAACACCTCTCCAGACTCCGGTTTTACGAGGTAGAACATTATCCTGTCCTTCGAGACGATGACCTCTCCCTCTCCGACTCCCTCCGAGATCTTGTGGCATGAAAAAACCTTACCGCTCATCATTCGACCTCTCCTTTCAGCGCGGCTTCTATGCAGGTCTCAAGGTCGCGGATCACGAACTCCAGACCCCTCTTCCTGGGATAGTACGCACATTTCGGCGAATCGGTGACGCCAACCT
Organism: Synergistaceae bacterium; assembly: GCA_031290815.1. Lineage (GTDB taxonomy): Bacteria > Synergistota > Synergistia > Synergistales > Synergistaceae > JAIRWR01. The sequence continues at coordinate 1,498 of JAISLO010000048.1, forward strand.
TGCCCTTGTAGAGATGCCAGCACGGCTGATCCGAACATGTGTCCTCGACGATCTCTCCGCCTGCCGCCCTGATAGTATCGAGGAGGCCCATCTTCTCAGCGCTGGATTTTGTGAGAGACGACGTCATGATCCAAAGGGGCACTGACAGATGTCTGCCCTTGACGAGGCGCGCGATATGGCTGACCTCGTTCAGACTGGTGTGAGGACATCCAAAAAGGGCGAAGTCTATCCCGCGGCCGCCCGGGTCGGATATTTCGGTCTCCAACACTCGCGCCAAATCATCATCGGTTATCACGACGACGCGCTCGGGCTTTTTTCCGCCGAACGCCGCCTCAAGGGTCGGCGCTTCGGGCGTCACTCCGACGACGTGATACATGCCGTAAGCTCCAGAGGTGTTCAACTCGGCGCCCAGGTTGCGGTGGGCCTCAGGTGACACGTAGTTGCCGAGCCCCACAAATACGGGGATGCCCGGACCTATTTTCTTGCCCATGTAGCCGAGAAGGTTGTAGGAGAAGTTGTCCTCCATTTTTGCCTTGACCTCGACCAGGATATTCCCCTTGCGATTCTCGTCAAGGAGAAGTCCGTACTCCGGAACTGCCCCTGTGATGGAGGCGCACAGAGCGGACTGTGCCGATTCGCGGTTGGTCCTGGCCCCCCAGACAGAATTTACGTATGGGGTCGCGCTGGACTCCGAGAACGCTATTATTTCGTTTGGAAAAGGGATATTGGTGTCCATGTATGGAGTGCAGTTGTACGTGAGACGGCAGCCGAGGGCCTTGTAGGCCTCGTGTGTGCGGCGCATGTGTTCCGCGTCTTCGTCGGTCACCATTCCGCGTCCCTTGAAATAGGGCAGGCAAAACCCTGGGTTTACTGTGGGCGGGACTTTAGTTCGCGCTCCCAGCTTGACCATCTTCTCGGCAAACCAGAGATCAGCCTCCTGATTGCTCAACGCCACGTGCGAATTGGTGATAGGGACCATCCTGGGCGCGTCGAAGCACTCGCCTATTCCAACCTGGACCTTGAGGGCAAGGGCCGCGCCCTCACCGTACTTGCCATCCAGCATATCCCTCTGGTCTTTTGTAAGTTCCATGCCTTCTCCCCCTCGTCGATGTTTTTAGGGCAATTTAATTTATTATCTATTGTCGTAAATTATTCTTATGTCCGGCTCAAAACAGAGCCGTTTGCATATTTACTTGCCAAGTATTCTCACATCGGCAGCCATCGCTCCGTTTTCATATACGAACACAGGATTGAGATCTGCCTCACGTATATCTGGATAAATGAACGGCAGCATTGAAAACTTAGCGATGATCTCCGCCAACGCGTTCATATCCACTGGCGCCTCGCCTCGCACCCCGCAAAGAAGCGGGTACATTTTTATCTCCTTTATCATTTTGATCGCTTCGTTTTGGCTGACAGGGGCTACCCTGAAAGTTATGTCCCTCAGCACTTCCGCATAAACTCCTCCCATGCCGAAGGCTATCATGGGGCCAAAACATGGATCGCTAGTGAGTCCGATAATAATCTCCTTGCCCGGTTTAAGCATTGGGTATGCGACGATCCCCTTGAAATCTCTGCCTTCCCCGATCTTAGCCATCCTTCTGAACGAGTCGCGGAGTTCTTCGTCGTTCCTGATGTTCAGCATCACACCGCCGCAGTCAGATTTATGAACGATCTGGGGAGAGACGACCTTTACGGCGACAGGGTATCCGAGTTCGCGAACAGCCTGAACCGCCTGCTCCTCTTCCGAGGAAAAGACAAAATCGGGAACTGAGATGCCGTTTTCCCGCAGCAGTTTCATGGCAACGGGCTCGAGGAGGCGGTTCTCGCCCTCCGGAAAAGCTTTTTTTACATCAGCAGGCCTCGTCACTACAAGGCACGGTTCATTTGACCGCAGGAGTTTTTCCTCGTACCTCGCCAGCGCGGCGAGGCTGGAAACAGCGCGCTCCCCAGAGGGAAAGCACGGTATCCCTTCCTTGCGCAAATAAATCAAGCTTTCGTTTATATCAGAACCAACCTGCATTACTGCCGCTACCGGCTTGCCCGTCTTCTTCGCGGCCGAGGCAATTCCTCTCGCAACTGGCATTGCATCGAGGTATGGGGTCCCAATATAAATGGCGATCGCGGCGTCACTGTCCTCAAGAGCCGTTGTAATTGCCTGTCCATACTGTTCTCCCGTACCCTCGACGGTCAGGTCGATGGGGTTTCTGATACCGGCAAACGACGGCAGGAATTCCCGCAGTTTTGCTTTGACGCAATCCGAAGTCTCTTCAACAAGAAGACCGTCGGTTTCGGCCTTGTCCGAAGTCATGACTCCAGGCCCTCCCGAATTGGTGACGATCGACACCCTTTTGCCCCTAGCCGGCGGCAAGGTCGCAAAGGCTTTACAAACATCGAGAAGGTCTTGAAGCGTATCCACGCGGATCGCCCCGCACTGTCTCATGGCAGAGTCGCAGACAACATCGGCGCCGGCCATAGATCCGGTATGGGAAAGAGCAGCGCGCTGTCCTGTGTTCGTGCGGCCTGATTTTACTATCACAACCGGTTTAACAGCGCTCACGTCGTGGACGGCATGCATAAATTCGCGCCCTGATGGAATCGTCTCCAGGTACAGCGCCGCCACTCGTGTTTCGTCGTCTGTCTTCAGGTATCGCAGCAGATCGAGCACAGTGAGATCTCCGCCGTTGCCGTAGCTAATGAACTTCGCAATTCCGACTCCGTCGTCGGCTGCAAGTGACATGAACGATCCACCAATGGCCCCGCTCTGGGATATGAGGGAGATGCCGCCTGACGGGGGAGAGGTCTCCAATGTCGCAACCAGATTAGCGTGCGTACACACCATGCCTGCGCAGTTGGGACCTATAAAGCGGATTCCATACTTCCTTGCCGTCTCCGTCAGTTCCCGCTCTCCCTCTGCATTCCCAACCTCAGAAAAACCGGAGCTGATGATCACAGCAGCCCTTACTCCCGACCTTCCGCAATTCTCCAGGATGTCGTTGACCGTCTTTGCTGGGGAGGCAATCACAGCTAGATCTGCCTTTGCCGGCAGTTCCGAAAGGGATGTATAACCCTTTGCCTCTCGGACTGACTCCCCTTTTGGGTTGATTATATACACGCGATTCATTCCGCCATCCAGCAAGCGGTTTGCCAGGACGTTTGCCAGCTTGCCGACGCCAGCCGAACCGAACACCGCTACGGATTTGGGATGAAACATAACATTCAAATCCATATGACTATGCCGCCTTCCCCCAAAATAAGAAACTCAAAAGCGCATCCTTCGAGCGCCGCCCTGACATTATTAGTGTTTATGCGGTGCGCGTCGGTGCGGAATATCCAGCCCGAAATGTCTCAATGTTGCTCTGAGCGACGGCCTTCCATCTGTCCGCTATAATTTTTTCGAGATCCTCCTTGGAGAAGAATTCCGACAGTTTGGAATGAGCGCAAATCGCACCCAGTGTGTACAGATTGCCGCGCATCTCGCCCGGCATATTTCCGGGATCGAGGTAATGAACGACTCCTCCGGCGCCGCGTATCTCACCGATCACCTGATCCACGTCCGGGTACGGCGCTTTTCCAAGCATTACGGCCGTTGGCTGCCAACGCTGACCAAGTATTACGTAATCAGCCCCCGGCTTTCCGTAACGCACCGCTTTGAGGGTTTCGGAGAGTTCCATTGAAACTATTAGATCGCTCCCGCCAGGTGAGATGCTCGGAGAATAGCTCCCAGGCTCGCGCCCGAGGCGAAGCTGTGCCTTTACAAATCCGCCGCGTTGCGCCATTCCCTTTGTCGGAAAGAAATTGACGTCAATGCCCTTATCCACGGCGGCAAGAGTGATGATATCGGCTATGGTCAGTATGCCCTGCCCACCTACACCAACCAGGTATATGTCAAAATGCTCGTTCATGTGACTTGCCTCCTATCCTGCCGCACGAAGGGCCTTTGTGGGACAGACCCCCGTACAAAGACCACAGTTATTACATTGCATGCCATCTATTGCGATGATCTTCCCGCTGAGCTCTATTGCAGGACACCCAGTGACGTTGATGCATTTTTTGCATCCCACGCATGAATCTGGAGAAAAAGTGATTTGAGGATACTTCACCTTACGCCTCGCGGCTTGTATCGCGCATTCCCTGCGCGCCAAAATCACCTTCAGCCCCTCGGTTTTCAGCGCCTGCTCGGTTGCCTGGGCCATCGCGTTGGCATCGTATGGATCAACCGTCCACATGTGCTTGACTCCAATCCCTCGGACGAGAGATTCGATGTCAAGCTGTTTCCAGTTTGTCTTTTGGAACTCCTGATGAGTGCCTGGATTAATCTGCATGCCTGTCATAGCTGTCCAGCCGTTGTCCAGAATGACGACTAGCATATTTATATCATGCTGCAGCGCGTTGACAAGACCGGGGACGCCTGCGTGGAAAAATGTCGAGTCTCCTATCGTCGCGATTACGGGTGATGGAATACCGCTGTATGCCACTCCATGGGCAAACGGAATGCTTGCTCCCATGGAGAGCTCGGTCCATAGGATGTCAAACGGCGGACAACTGCCTAAAATGGTGCACCCGATGTCGCCAGTGATGAACACGTCGGTTTTTTTGTAGCCACAAGCATTGAGCCCCTTTTCCAATCCCATATAAGTTCCGCGGTGAGGGCAGCCAGCACAAAAACCGATGGGCCGAGCGGCGCAAAGACGCTCGGGCGGTTCTGCGAGAGAAATGTCCGTTCGGGGCATATCCAACGCAGAACGAATGCCGTTTTCCACCAGAAGAGCATCGTACTGCCCAATTCTGCTGAACGTACCGTCCTCCTTGCCGAAGAACCTGACGTCAAATTTATTCTTATATGCCTCCATGTAGCAAAACTTTTCTATATAGCCCTCAAGCTCCTCGACAATCAGCACTTTCGAGCAGTTTTCGAGCAGAGAGTCGATCTTTTTCTTAGCGTAGGGGACGGTTGCGATGAGCCGAAGAGTCGAGATGTCGGAGATATCGATGCCAGCGGCGGCGAGCCGGTCCAGAGCTTCGCTCGTATATCCGTTTGTGATGCCGACCGATACTATGCCGAGACCGCCCTTCTTACCCAAGGCAAGCTTGTTGAGACCATGCTCTTCAATGTAGCGCTCGGATAATTCCAGCCTTTCAATCAGGTCGCGGTGCTGCTGCATACATATCGCGGCGCCGGCCTTTGTGTATTTTGCTGGATCATATGGAGGCATAGGAGCGCTATCGGCCGGTTTGATTTTTTCCTCGATCTCAATGGTCCCGTGAGACTGTGAATTATTTGTCACCAGCCTCAAGAAAACGGGGCCGCCGATCTTTTCGGCAAGATCGAACGCTATGATGGTCATGTCGTATATTTCCTGAAGTGAACAGGGTTCGAGCATCGGCATATCAGACATCACAGCAAAACCTCGAGTGTCCTGTTCACACATCCCGGCACTCACCCCTGGATCGTCGGCAACGAAGACAACGAGCCCTCCGGGACAGCCGGAATACGCAACTCCAATAAGTGAATCATAGCATACGTTCAACCCTGACATTTTCATTGTGCAGAGTGCGCGGTGACCTGTCATGGAGGCGCCGGCAGCTACCTCGAACCCAACTTTTTCATTTGTGCTCCACTCCACGAAAGTTCCAGGCAAATCCATTTCGAGCAGACTCGCGATCACCTCAGAGGAGGGTGTTCCAGGATAACCGCTTACAACTTTGACGCCTGCACGCAGCGCTCCGTATGCCAGAGCCTCATTTCCGCTTAAAAGTTTTTTCAATCTATTCTCCCTCTTTCCATAGACCAAACTGTAGAATAGGCAATCCGGTCAACGCCTGTTCACCACTTCTGGAACATTTTTTCCAAGAATCGTATCGGACGCGTTCTTTGCCGCCCGGATTTTGAGTTCATTCAGAGAGTCCTCCGAAAGATATGAGATGTGCGGAGTGACGCAGATGTTTTCTGTGTGTAAAATGGGGTCATCCGGCTTTGGAGGCTCGTTTACTATGACATCCAGCGTGGCTGCCGCTATGACGCCGTTTTTGACGGCTGAGATCAGGTCTGGTTCGTTTACGATGCCGCCACGAGATGTGTTTATGAAATGAGCGTTGGGTTTCATCCTGGCAAATGTTTTTTCTGAGAAGAACCCGGCGGTTTCGGCAGTAAGGGCGAGGTGAACAGACACGACGTCGGCCTTTGCGAGTCCGTCATCGAGCGATACCCTAACCGCTCCGGTCTTTTGCGCGACCGAAATCATCTCTGCGCTCTCCAGATAATCGTAATACATTATTCCCATGCCTATCCCGGAGGCTTTTTCGGCAAGCCTGCGGCCGTTGTTGCCAAAGCCGGCTATGAAGAGTTTTTGCTGGGATATGCGGCGTGGCTTCTTTATCACCGCCTGAGCTCCCCACAGACCGTTTCCAACGTGCTCGGCGTAATACCCCAAATTGAGATTATGACGATATATCGCTGCGATCACGTAATCGGCCAGGTCCTCCGCGCAGTAGCCCGGCACGTTTGTCACGTCGATTCCGAGATCGCGCGCGGCTGAGGTGTCCACATTGTTGTAGCCGGCGCCGTATACCGACACGATCTTGCAATTTTTCAGCATCTCAAGGAGATGCCGGTCGACCTTCACGCCAATCTGACATATCAGCGCGTCCGCGAGAGAGCCAAACTCTTCGAGATCCTTCTGATTTACCTCCGAGGAAATCCGTATCTCACAGCCGGGATGCGCTTCGTTCAAAAGATTAGTTTCGGCGATGTAGTCCTCCCATTCGTCGTCCACAATCCAAAATCGCTTCATTTACCTCCCCCTCCTCAAAACCCGGTGACATTACCGCTTCAATAACCTTGCAAGTATCGAAGCACAGAGATGCATGCGGAAAACCATAATCAGCCTCCCGGCAGATAAAGCTTCATGACGTTGGACTCGCTCGATATTATGTGCTCTAGCAGCTGGCATGCCAATTCGTCGCCATCCCTCTTTCTTATGCATTTTATGAGGTTCAGATGCTGCTTTGTCGTCTCCAATAAATTTGACAAGGACTTTGCCGACAGCAGCTGGAAACGTTCTATCTGGGCGTTATACGGCAGCATGGCATCTCTGAGACGTCCATTTGCAGTATATCTAATCAGTGCGGAGTGAAAACTCATGTCGAGAGCCGCCACGTCGCTCAGATTTATATCTCTTCCTTCAGTAAGATTCGTTATGACGTCCTTCCACTTCTCTTCAATTTCGTCGAGATAGCTGCCCGGGATGCGATACACGGCGGTACGGGCGGCGTATGGTTCAAGCAGCTTTCTGATTTCGTAGATCTCCCTCACGTCGTCTACTGTGACGGAGGAAACGAAAGCTCCCTTCCCAGGCACAAGAACGATAAATCCATCCTGCGCCAGCTTTCGCAGCGCCTCCCTTATTGGAGTACGGCTTATCTCGACCTCTTGAGCGAGCATATTCTCGCTGAGAGGCGCCCCCTCCTCAAGATCGCCGTTGAATACGCTCTTCTTCACCCAATCGTAGGCCTTTACCCAGAGACGCTTGTCATTTATGCCATTTAAATTCACTTAACTTCCTCCAACTTGGATATTGACAGAATACCAATAGTATACTGAAAAGTCAATACGAAAGTAAAAAAAATTTATAGAAAAAATTTTTTGTCACTTGACTGCCATCTTTAGAGGTATAAGTTGGCCCGCCTCAAGATCAATTTTAATATACCCTGAATTCCGCAAAATATAGCCCATACAGAACTCAGGGTAGAGAGTTTGTGATGTCATTGACTTCGCCGAAACAAGCCAAAATTGACTTTTGTTTTTTCGTCAAAGCTTGTACAAAAC
>JAISLO010000049.1 GCA_031290815.1 Synergistaceae bacterium
ATGTCTGCCTCATCTGAAGTATCGCCGACTTGAATCCCTTCACGCCGGCCTTTGAGGTGATCGCCGCCATGAGCGTGGCGTCCGTGTTTTTTATCGCTTCGATGGTCTCGGGCGGCACCGTATTACAGCGGGGGTCTCCCTCGCCGAATTTCGCGATGGACTTCTCCCACATGCACCAGCCCAGGTCTGCGCGCACCCAGTCGATGGGCAGATCCATGGCGTTCAAAACGAGAAGCGCCCCCTCCATCATATCGAAGCCGGAGTCATCCCCCGACATGTAACACACCTTGTAGCGGTTTTTTTTCTCCTTGACCTTCATTACGTCGTGACTCATTTCACAGTTCCTCCTCGCTTGAGTTAGGGCGGACCGGGGGCGCTCGTTCAAGCCAGGAGCCACAGGTCCGCGTCAGTTTGTAAAGCTGCCGCCCTTGCCGTCCTTGTTGCTGTAGATGCCGTTCGATATGTCGAATCGCAGTACGCGCAGATTCGGGTCTTCGATGCCGCTGTAATGCTTCTTGAGCTCGTCGTTCCAGATGTGTTTTCTTGACGCCGCGTCGTCGAGCGTGGAGACAGCGCCCCAAAACCTGCACTCCGACATATTCTTCTGCGAGTACGCGTACACCACGGCCTTGTTGTTCTTGATGAGCTCTATTATCTTGCTCGATTCGAGGTTCGTGGCAAACCAGATCGTCCTCGTCTCGTCATGCTTCTGCGGCACCATTGCTCTCACGTTGGGGTGTCCGTGGCTGCCGTTCGTGCCCATGAACACGACCTTGGACTCCGCAAGAAGCTTTTCCGCCTTTGCCTTTGCGTCCTTGTTATTGATATCTTCAATCTTCATACAAATCCCCTCCAAGAATTGTCATAATGAAGGGGATTCTATCACATTCGCAATATTTATTTCAACATATTTTTCTGTATATTTGTGTAAAATCTTCCACCCGAGATTACTATTTAAAATCGACGTTTTGCGAGTGACAAACCCTGTGCTGGCTCGTGCCTGGACCGCCGCGGATTCACGCCAGCCCCAGGGATTTTTTGACGTGGGGTATGAGTCCTCCGTCGTTTACCAATCCCTGAACGAACTCCGGGTACGGCGGAAACTTGATGTTCCGTCCGGCGACAGTTATAGTTCCGCTCTCAAAGTCTATCTCCAGCTCGTCGCCGCTCTTGACGAGATCCTGGACCTCAGAGCTTATTATTATCGGCAGGCCCTCGTTGAGGCAGTTTCTATAGTGGATTCGCGCAAAGCTCTTTGCGATAATCGCTCCGACGCCGCGCTCCTTGAGACAAATCGCGGCCTGTTCGCGGCTGGAGCCGCATCCCCAGTTTTTGCCGCCCACTATTATGTCACCCGGTTTCGCGCTCTTCGTGAACTCAGGGTCCAGATCCTCCAATGCGTACTTGGCCATCTCCGCCCGGTCCTTAATGGTGTAGGTATACTTGCCCGCGAAGATGACGTCCGTGTTGACGTCGTCGCCGTACTTCCATACCCTGCCCTTGATCTTCATTGTCAAAGCGCCTCCCTCGGGTCGGCGATCTCCCCGCGGATGGCGCTCGCTGCCACCGCGTAAGGGCTCGCGAGGTAGATGAAGCTGTCCTTGTCGCCCATGCGTCCCTTGAAGTTGCGGTTCGCAGTACTTATGCAGGCCTCTCCTGGCGCCAGCGTTCCCATATGCGCCCCGAGACAGGGGCCGCAGCCTGAGTTGCAGACTATGCAGCCCGATTCAAGCAGCGAGTCGATCGTGCCGTCGTGCATGGCCTCGCGGTATATGTTCCACGACGCGGGAATGACCACCGTGCGCACCGCTATCTTGCGTCCCTTGAGTATCTCGGCGGCGGCGTGCAGGTCCTCGAGACGTCCGTTTGTGCAGGTCCCGATGAACGCCTGGTCGATCTTCGTGCCCTTGACCTCGTCGATCGTGGCGTAGTTGTCCACCGTATGCGGTTTTGCCACCCCCGGCACGATGTCTCCCAGATCATATGTGAATTGCTTGGCGTAAACAGCGTCCGCGTCAGCCCAGAGAGGCTCCCAGCCAGTCGCCTTTTCCCTGCCCTTTATGAATTCGAGGACGCGGTCATCCGGCGGACAGACCGCGTTCTTTGCCCCCATCTCGATGCCGAGATTGCAGAGGGTCATGCGCTCGGCTATGCTCATGTTGGTTATGCCATCCCCGTGAAATTCGACGCTCATGTAGTCCGCGCCATCGGATTTGACGTCGCCCATGACCTTGAGGATGAAGTCCTTGGCCGATACGCCGCGCCTGAACCTGCCGGTCGCGGTGATCTTCACGCTCTCGGGCACCTTGAACCAGATCTGCCCGGTAGCCCATGCGGCGGCCATCTCGGAGCGCCCTATGCCCGTGGCGAACGTGCCGAACGCGCCATACGTGCAGGTGTGGCTGTCGCTGCCTATCACTATCAGTCCGGGAAGCGCGAACCCCTCCTCCGGGAACTTCTGATGGCAGACGCCCCCTCCGCTCATCACGTCGTAGAAGTGAGGCGCTCCCTGCTCGCGCATGAACTCCCGCGCCTCCTTGTGGTTGACGGCGTGGTCGCTGGACGGCGCTGGAACGCCGTGGTCAAGGATGACGACCAGTCTCTCCGGCTTCCAGACCTTTTTGACCCCGATCTTCTTGAAAGTCCTCGATATCGGCCCCGTGTTGTCGTGGCTCATGCAGAAGTCCGGTTCCACTGTGACGACTTCGTTTGCGCAAACCTGACGCCCTATGGACCTGCCCAGGGCCTTCTCGGCGAATGTCTTACCCATGTCCCGTCACCTGCCTGTCTTTTTCTGGGCCTTCAGATACGGTATCAGACCGCCGGAGGCCATGATGTCGCGTTCGAGGTCGCTGACCGCGTCTCCATGAAAAGTTTTGCCGTTAGTCTTGTCCTTGATCGTTCCGGTCTCGAGTTCGACCTCGAGCTCATCGCCGTCCTTGATCGCGCCTTCCTTTATGGCGTCCGAAATGCCCTTGACGAAGAGCACGGGGTATCCGTTGTTTATCGCGTTTCGATAGTAGATCCGCGAACACGTCTCCGCCAATATGACCGGCACCCCGGCCTCCTTCAGGCAGTAGACCGCGTGCTCCCGGCTGGACCCGCAGCCGAAGTTTTTGCCGGCCACTACGAAGTCGCCCCGTTTGACCTCATTCGCGAAATTCTCCTTGCCAGGGTAGTACTCGAACGAGTACTGGGGCATGTTCTTTGGGTCCGTCTCGGCGAGATACTTGTTGTGGTATATCAAGTCCGTGTCGACGTCATCCCCGAAAACCCACGCTCTCCCTCTCAATGTCTCGCTCATAGCAATGCCTCCTCGAGTGATTGTGAGCGGCTGAATTGTGGCTCCCCGCCGCGCTGTCCGAATGTCAGTTTTAAGATCATGGTCTCAAAGCCGGAGTATCCGCGCATCCTAAGCCTTGCAGATGATGTCGCGGGGATCGGTGATAACTCCGCGGACGGCGGTCGCCATGGCCGTCATGGGGCTCAGGAGGTACGTGTGGCTTCCCTTGCCGACTTTTCCTATGAAGTTGCGATTTGTCGTGGAACAGCCGACGTCGCCGGATGGCAGCGCTCCATAGTGTTCCGCGGTGCACAGGGCGCAGGTCGGGTTCGTGAAGACGACCCCCGCCTCCAGGAATTTCTCGATCATGCCCTCTTTAGCGCAGCGAGCCATGACCTCGGTTGTCGCTGGCGTGACGATGGTTCGCACCTTTGGCGAGACCTTGAAGCCGCTGACTTTGAGCACGTCGAACGCGGCGGCTATGTCCTCGTAGCGCCCGTTGGAGCAGCTTCCTATATGGACCTGATCGACGGCGGCGCCGGCTATCTCCCGAACCGTCTTTACGTTGTCGGGCGCGTCCGGGCATGACGCCATCGGCTCCAGGTTCGATACGTCGTATCTGAGGATCTTCAGATAAGGCGCGTCACCGTCTGGAGCTATGGCTTTCGCGCGTTCCGCGGCCTTGGGCCCGGCGCGCTCTACGAGCCAGTCGAGCACCGGACCGTTGGGGAGAATGAGGCCTATCTTGCCGCTCATCTCCGTCACCATCGAACACAGAGTGATCCGTTCGGCCAGAGTGGAGCGCTCTATCGTCTCCCCGCGGAATTCGACGGCCAGGAAGTCCAGGCCGCCGGCCCCGAGGTCGCCCACTATTTTCGTCAAGAGGTCTCGCATGGCCACTCCGCATTGGAAGGCGCCCTTCACCTCTATCTTCATCGTCTCCGGCACGCGGAACCAGTTCGTCCCGTTCAGCCACGACGCGGCTATGTCGGTGTTGCCGACGCCGGTGGCGAAAGCTCCGACCGCGCCCAGGAGGTTCATGTGGCTGTCGGTGCCGAGGATCACGTCGCCCGGCAGCACGAGCCCGCGCTCCAGCAGGACGTGCTGGCCTATGCCGTTGTTGATGTCGAATACCCGAGTGATTCCCTGATGCTTCGCGAATTCGCGTATCGTCTTCTGGTTGTTCGATACCTTCTCTGAGTGAGAAGGAGCCTGCAGGTCGAACGTGAACGCGATCTTGTCGGGGTTCCATACCTTACCCTTGTGATCGGTGATATCGTCGAACTGCAGCGCGCAATTCGCCCCTCCGAAGTCGCGTGCGGTCGACACATCTATGCCGCACCACACCCTGTCGCCGATTTTGACAGATTTTCCCGACGCGCGTTCCATGATCTTCATTATCGTCGTCTTGCCCATATGCTTGAATACCCCCCTCGAAACGTCAAGGTCATCCGCGGCGCGAGGCCTTGCGTC
>JAISLO010000050.1 GCA_031290815.1 Synergistaceae bacterium
CCAATTCAAACGTATCATTGAACTTCATGTTACGCAGTTCTTCCTTTGAAAACTTCATCATGGTCTCCTCCTCTGAAATTCAATTGCTTTTGGAAGAAAGTTTCGCCTCGGACAGGCCAAAACGTCGGCGATATGCCTCCGTATCGGGCACATGCCAACACTTCAACGATTGGCTCCACTGTCTTCCGCTCAGCTTTTTCACCTCGGCGACGAGTCCGGGGTCATATTTGAATCGGACCGGAATAACCGTCTTTCCTTTGTGTACGCTTGGCCTATATGTTAATTTGTTTGGCATGGCTCTCCTCCGCCTAGTTTGCACGGTAGTAACTAGTATATTTTACTGTTGATTGCAGGGAAACACAAGAGAAACGGCAGCAAACGAAAAGGCGGCAAAATATTTGCGTTGCGGCGGCGACGCGTCGGGAGGGATTTAAGATTCTCGCGGCTCTTTCGTCCGGTTGCCGCAGTTCCGGCAGGGTGGGAATGCCGTTAGGCGTTAAGAAGTTCAGTGCCTTTGCCGCTTCTTTGAGGTCGCGGATTTTCGCGTATCGGGTCTTGTTCATGAGGAGATAATAAAAATTTTATTTGAATCTTTATAATATTATTTTCCAACAATGCCTTAAATAACTTATGCCATTTTGAGTTGCTCATAAAGGAATTAAGATTTTTAATTTTTCTGTCCATTCTTTTTTCGTTTTCAATGGCATCCAGTTTAAGTTTTTCCATGTCTAATTTCATTGATTTATCCTTTACAATTTATTATATTTTCATCATTTTAAAATAGCAAGTCCATACTAAAACAGGGGGAAGCGTTTCCCCCCTAACCCTCACAAAGCAAGGCAGCTGCGGCTATGTAAAATCGAAATAATCACCGCCGCCTTGCCTGTTTGTGGTGCTGCGCCGCGCATCTGTTTTACTGATCGCAACACCGGCAGACCGGAATTTATCAGAATCGGTCATTGTCCCACCACCGGTCAAATGTTTTTGGGCACACCGCGCGTATGGTTTCCTCGTCGTCCTCGTTCCATTCAAATTTGATTTCGGGTAAATGTTCGCTGTCGAACTCAAAATCATAAGTATCTTCTTCCGAATAGAAATCCTTGCCGAATTTCTGTTCAAACACATCTTTCGGAATATAGGCGACATCTTCCCATTCGGGATATTCGTCATCCGCCAGCAACTCAAACACACCGCAAAGGCTGTCGGCGTTACGCAAAGCCTCGTAGAAAACATCCCTTCCCCTTGTAATCAGCCAGTATCTAAAATAATCAAATCCATCATCGCTGCAACCGCCAAGCACAGTGTACGCGACTGCCCAAAGCGATTGGTTATATGACAGCTTATGAAAGTGAATCCACCAGTAACGATACCCCATAATTTCTTCCTCGGACAGTTTGCATAACTCTGCCTCAAGATTTCTCCCGTTGTTGGATGCCTCAATAATCGTCCAAAACCGGACTTCTGACATAAAGTCTTTTGCTTTTTTCATCATGAACCTCCTCGTATAAATTTCGACTTATCACCTGAATATTACTAAATTATATCAGCCTGTTGGAGTGTATTCAATCCAGACTTCCCTAGTTTGGCAGCAGAATTTGAATGCCTATTGACAGACAACCAAGCCCGCATTGGACTTCTACCGCCTAGCTCGCGCTTATGCCGGGCACACCAAAAAGAAGGGTGTTCATCTGATGAACACCCTTCGCAGTCAGTATTGCCGGGCTTAGATCAGTTCAGGAACGTGTATACGTACCCCTTTTTGAGCGTGGCGCCCGATATTCCCATGCTTGCCATAGTGTCGTCAAAGACCAGTCCGGCGCTCTTTGCCGATGCGCGGAGCTTCGTCTCGACCCCTCCGGGAATGTCCGGTTTACCGGCGTTGTTCCTGGATATTCCTATGAAGGAACGCTGTTTCTTTGTCGTGCCAGTGGAGTAAGTGCCCTCCGTTATGTCGAGCAGATACTTGGCCTGTCCGCCGGACGCCGCGCTGAAGAGCGGCCTGTCGGTGTACTTGTCGAGGCTGACGCCCGCGGTTTTCACATCACCCGAAGACGGCCAGGCCTCTTCGTCGATGTAAAGCAGCAGGGCAGCCGATTTCGCGGCCCGCAGGTCGTTTATCAGCTTGGCGGCCTCCGCGCTGTCCGTCGCGGACCCTGTAGCCAGCATCATCATGCCGGCAAGTATGGCAATTATCATTATCACTATCAGCAGTTCAACGAGAGTAAAACCGCCTCTCCGACCAATCATCTTCATCTTCATGTTTCTTCCTCCTATTAAAAGGGCTGATGCCCGTTCTCAGTCGAGTACGTTGGATTGCAGCTTCTATTGGAGCTCATGAGGTTTCTTGATTATCACCTCCTTTTTATATATAGCTACAATAACCCAAATATCAATAACTATCATCTTATATTTGGTATTTATGATTATACTATGAAGTAAAAACATAAAATCGCTAAAAATACTCTTTGTTGCTGTTCCAAAATTACAATGATTCTAAACGGTTTTACGGACAATGACGCGCGGACATACTGGGATGCGGCATAATTTTTCCAGGCGGGCGGGATATTTTTAAGAACGGAGTCTCCATAATACCTTCATAATCCTTTGTTATCCTTTGCGCATCGAAAAACAGCAGGGCCGAATACAATTATCAGGGGAGTGGTGAACGCAGTCATGGAAACACAGCGCAGGACTGAGATTCTTGGCATAAAGGGAATGACCTGTGTAAATTGCCAGAACAGGATAGAAAAAAAACTGAGGGCGGCAAAAGGGGTTATATCCGCTGACGCAAGTTACGCAAAGGGGACAGTCAGAGTCGTTTACGACTCAAACACGAGCTTGGACGCCATCGTCTCCGAAATCGAAGGCCTGGGTTACAAAGCGGTTCGTCAAGGAGAAAAGGGGATCGGTCAATCCGAGCGGAACAATATCATAGGGGTTTTGCTCCTCATCCTGGCGCTATATCTCTTTTTGAGCGGCCCGGGAGGCGGTTTCCTGGGGGATCTGTCCAATTTCTTCCCGCAGGCCGAGGCTGGAATGGGGTATTGGGTGCTCTTTACAGTCGGGCTTCTGACATCCGTTCACTGTATCGCTATGTGCGGGGGCATAAATCTGTCTCAGAGCCTCTCAACCCGCGGGGATGATCAGCGGGAGAAACGCGCCCCGCTGTTATTCGCCAGCTTGAGACCAGTCATTCTCTACAACTCTGGCAGGGTGATCTCTTATACTCTGGCAGGCGGGATCGTCGGGGCGCTTGGTTCGGCCGTCAGCTTTTCTGGAGCGATGAAGGGCGCTGTCCAGATCATAGCCGGTATTTTCATGGTCATACTCGGATTGAATATGCTGGGGATGTTCGGTTTCCTGCGTGCCTTGACGCCCAGACTGCCTGGATTTGCCGTTCGTCTGGCGGACCGGAAAAAACGCGGAAAGGGCCCGTTCTTCGTCGGCCTCCTGAACGGACTCATGCCCTGCGGCCCGCTTCAGGCCATGCAAATCTACGCGCTCTCCGCCGGCGGCCCGCTCGAGGGAGCGCTCGCGATGCTGTCCTTCAGCCTCGGCACGGTCCCCTTGATGTTCGGGCTGGGAGCGTTCAGTTCGATCATGAGCAGAAGATTCGCCGGCAGGGTCATGAAGGCCGGGGCCGCCCTGGTCATCCTGATGGGCGTCGTCATGTTCAGCAACGGCACGGCGCTCTCGGGACTTGACGCCGGGTTTGGCGGTAACGAGGCGCCGGGCGCGGCTCAGAGCGCCGTCACGGGAGGCTCTGTCTCCGGCGGACTTCAGGAGATCAAGACGCCGCTCACCAGGAGGGGATACCCGGCTATCACTGTCAAGGCCGGAACGCCCGTTCGCTGGAACCTGTACGCGGAGGCTGGCTCGATAAACGGCTGCAACGGCGCCATCGTAATACCGGAGTACAATATAGAAAAGCGGCTTCAGGTCGGGGATAACATCATCGAATTCACCCCTGCCAGAGCGGGCAAATTCAGATACAGCTGCTGGATGGGGATGATAAGGGGAACCATAACAGTGGTGGAGGGCGCTGCCGCGGATGCTCAGGGCAATGTCTCACGGGGCGTTGCCGCCGCGGAGGCCGCCGACCTCGACGGAAGCGGCGAAGAAAATGCCTCTGCCGCTCCAGGCTGCCCATGCTGTAAATGACTGCTGCCTTGGCACTCAAGCGGCCGGCGGCGCTCCCGTATTTTATTCCCCGCCCGTATGATCGAATCTTCTCTCTCACTGTGGAGAATAAAGGGTGAAATGTGTATAATCATCTGATTGAAGCGGAATGTTCGCGGACGCTTTGGATGGTGAATTGAGGAAGCGCTGACTGAATCGCCGGGGCGAAAAATTCAGCAGCTTGGGAATGAGGGCCCCATCAGGGTTTGAATCCTTGTCCTTTAGGCCGCTGACATTGAATCAGTCTCCGCTAAAAAGCCGATTGGGAGGGTACGATATGTTCAAAGTTCTTTCCGCGGAGCGGATCGCGCCGAAGGAGTACGATCTTTGGGTTGAAGCTCCGAGAATAGCCCGGCACGCGCGGCCCGGGCAGTTTGTCGTTATTAGGCCGGACGAACGGGGCGAGAGGATTCCGCTGACCATCGCGGATTTCGATGCCGAGCGCGGAACGATCCGCATTATCTTTCAGGCGGTCGGGAAGACCACGACTAGAATGGCGTCATTCAAGAAGGGCGACGCGATACAGGACATCTCAGGCCCTCTTGGCAGGCCGAGCGAGATCGGAAAACTCGGGACCGTGATGATGGTAGGCGGCGGAGTCGGAATAGCGGCGCTGTTTCCCATCATACGAGCTCTCAGCCAGGCCGGCAGCAAGGTGATAACCGTGCTGGGCGGGCGGACGTCGGATCTCGTGATAATGAAGGATGAGTGCGGCAGATTCTCCGATGAGCTGATAATAACGACCGACGACGGGTCGGAGGGCGTCAAGGGACTGGTGACCGACGCCATGAAAACGGTCGCCGGACGAGGCGGCAAGATCGATCAGTGCTGGGCGATAGGGCCGACGATAATGATGAAGTTCTGCGCGATGACCGCGTCCGAGCTCGGTCTGCCGATCTGGGTCTCGATGAACCCGATAATGCTGGACGGAACCGGCATGTGCGGATGCTGCAGGCTCACTGTAAGCGGCGCGATAAAATTCGGCTGCGTGGACGGGCCGGAATTTGACGGCTCTCTAGTCAACTGGGACGAGTTTATGAGCCGCCTGAGGCAATACAAGGACGAGGAAAAGATCTCGATGGAAAGGTATCAGGAGGAAGTGGGTGATCTCTCATGGCTGTGAGCAGGACTAAGACTCCGATTTCAGAACAGCCGCCTCATGAGCGAATCAAGAACTTCAAGGAGGTATGTCTCGGCTACACGCTGGAGGAAGGACGAGCCGAGGCGTCGCGCTGCCTGCAGTGCAAGGATGCCCCGTGCGTTCCCGGCTGCCCTGTCGCGATAGACATCCCTGGCTTCATACTCGCCATTAGGGACGGAGACATGCCCGGGGCGGTCAAAATCATGTCCCGGTACACGAATCTGCCCGCCGTCTGCGGAAGGGTGTGCCCTCAGGAGACCCAGTGCGAGGGCGTGTGCAGGCTCGGTCGCGCGAAGAACGTCGAACCGGTGGCCATCGGCAAGCTCGAACGCCTCGTCGCCGATTGGAACTATGCTCAACCCACAGCGCTGGCGGCGGAGATACCCCCGGTCAAGGCGGGGAGGGTCGCGGTCATAGGTTCTGGCCCGGCCGGGCTCACGGTGGCCGGCGATCTCGCCAAGCTGGGGTACGAGGTCACCATGTACGAGGCTCTGCACGCGCCTGGGGGCGTGCTGATTTACGGGATTCCTGAGTTCAGGCTTCCCAAGTTCATAGTTGCGAAGGAAATAGAGGCCATCACCGGCCTCGGCGTCAAGTTCGAGCCGAACGTAGTGACCGGCCTGACGGTGACGATGCAGGAGATAATGAGGGATTTCGACGCCTGTTTCATAGGGGTGGGGGCGGGAGCGCCTAACTTCCAGGGCATTCCGGGCACCGCGCTCTCGGGGGTTTACTCGGCGAGCGAGTACCTGACGCGCATCAACCTGATGCACGCTTATGAGTTTCCCTCCTACGACACCCCGGTGAAGAGGTCCAGGAGCGTCGTGGTCATAGGCGGAGGAAACGTGGCGATGGACGCGGCCCGCTCGGCAAAGCGGCTTGGAGCCGATGAGGTCGCTATCGTCTACCGCAGGTCTCTCACGGAGATGCCTGCCCGCATAGAGGAGTATCATCACGCGGTCGAGGAGGGGATAACATTTCACTGGCAGACTAACCCGACCGAGTATACGGACGACGGATCGGGCAAGCTCCGGGGCGTCAACTGCATAAGGACGGAGCTCGGCGAGCCGGACTCGTCGGGAAGAAGGCGTCCGGTCCCGATTCCGGGAAGCGAGTTCTTCATAGAGGCTGACACTGCGATCGAGGCCATAGGGCAGGGGGCGAACAGGGTCCTTCTCTCCGCGTTCCCCGAGCTCGAGCTCAACAAACGCGGTTACATAGAGGCGGATCCCAAGACCGGGGCGACGTCCGTTCCTGGAGTCTTTGCCGGAGGCGACATCGTGACTGGGGCGGCCACGGTAATACTCGCAATGGGAGCTGGCAAGGACGCCGCCGCAGCCATAGACGAATTTGTGAAGTCTAAAAAGAATAAATAAAAAAATTACTGGAGGTCTGTACACATGCCATTTAACCTGCACGGGCGCAATTTTTTGACCCTGAAGGACTTTACCACGCAGGAGATCGAGTTTCTCCTGACGCTCGCCGCCGACCTGAAGGTGAAGAAGCGTATTCGCGACAGGCGGCAGCTCATGAGGGGCCGCAGCGTCGCGCTTATATTCGAGAAGCCGTCCACACGCACCAGATGCGCGTTTGCGATAGCAGCAAGCGACGAGGGCGCTCACTCCGAGTACCTCAACAGAAATGACATACACTTCGGCACAAAGGAGGACACCAAGGATACGGCGAGGGTGCTCGGACGCATGTTCGACGGCATTCAGTTCCGCGGTTTCAAGCATTCGACCATCGAGGAACTGGCGAAATACGCCGGTGTTCCGGTGTGGAACGGCCTGACGGACGACTACCATCCCACGCAGATCCTGGCCGACATGCTCACGATAAAGGAACGCTTCGGTGAATTGAAGGGGCGCAGGCTCGTGTACGTCGGCGACGCCCGCAACAACATGGGCAACTCACTGATGATAGGAAGCGCGAAGCTCGGCGTTCACTATGTCGGTTGTTCCCCGAAATCGCTGCAGCCGACGCCGGAGCTCGTCGCCGAGTGCAGGCGGATCGCCGAAGAATCGACACTCGGCTCGACGATCACCCTGACCGACGACCCGAAGGAGGCCGTGCGCGGCGCTGACGTCATCTACACCGATGTTTGGTACTCCATGGGCGAGGAGGACAAGGCGGCGGAGCGCAAAAAAATGCTGGAGCCGTATCAGGTGAACATGGACCTCATAAAGTCCACCGGAAACGATGAGACGATATTCCTGCACTGCCTGCCGGCGGTCAAGGGAAACGAGGTCACAGAGGAGGTCTTCGAGAGCCCGCGCTCCATGGTGTTCGACGAGGCGGAGAACAGGCTGCACACCATAAAGGCCGTGATGGTCGCCACGATAGGAGATATATAGCCGCCGAGGTCCTTTCGACATGAACGGAGGAATCAATACAGCATAATGAAGATATTGCTTGACAACGCCGAGCTGCATCTCGATGAGGACGTGATCGAAGACGGCAGGGAGGCCATCTACGAAGAGGTAAGAAGGGAAACGGCCGCATCGGGGCGCGTGATAGTAGACATAATTGTCGACGGTGAGTCAGTCGGGGACGAGAACACATTCATGTCCCTCTCCGGCGGATCGGAGTTTCGCTTCATAACCCGGCCCATCAGGGGACTGATTCAGGAGAGCCTGCGAGAGGGGCAGAGGTATTTCATCGCCCTGAAGAACGGGCTGGAATCCATCGCGGCCCTCCTGGAGGAATCGCGCGATCACGAGGCGCAGGCCAGGTTCTCACAGGCAATAGACGGCATCAGGTGGCTCACGGGCACGTTCAGCAAGAGCTGTATGCTGCTCGGGGTGCCGGAGAGGAGTCTGAAAACCGGCAACTTCGAGAGGGACTTCAAGGACTTGAACCGAGCCCTCTCGGATATAGAGAGAGCGATGGAGGGCGGAAAGACCATGAACCAGGCGTACATCATCAGGGACAGGCTGCTTCCGTCGATAGAGGTGTTCTCGAATTACTGGAAAGAAGTCTCGTCGTTTTTGGAGATGCCTCTCCAATAAATGGCTGTGTTATAATCTACGGACTTGGGGAAGCGCCGATTGGACCGCCGGGACGAAATCAAGTCCTTTGCGGACGCGGGTCCGTTAGGGCATAGGTCTTCAGCCCTTCGGGTCCTTTTGGATCAATCGGTCTTCCTTTAATTTCACGGGAAGGGTGGTGGCCTTTTTGTCCGTGAAAAAGGGCCTGTCGATCTTCCTGCTGTTGAGTGCGGCTATGAGCGGGGCGCTCCTCTATCTCACGGTGGACAATTCCTCGCTGAAGTTTTTTGCCGGAGCAAATAAACTCGGGCTTGCGTTATCGGCGCTTCTCGTCGCCGTAATGTGGCTGCTCGACGCCGCGAAGCTATCCGCGCTGACGAGGGCGGCCGGCGAGAGCATCTCATACTGTCTGTCCCTCGAACTGGTGTGGCTGAACTACTTCGGATCGGCCATCACTCCGATGCAGAGCGGCGGAGGTCCGTTTCAGATGTACCTCCTGTACAAGAACAACGTCAGCGTGGGCAAGTCGTTCGCAATAACGCTGATACGCACGATCCTCTCGATGCTGATACTTGGCCTGAGCATACCCTTTAGCCTCCTGATTCAGCAGGACCTTCCGGAATTGGGCTGGCTGATGAGAGGGTTCATAGTCTACGTGATGCTGTTCATAATGGCGGCGTGGCTCGGTTTTGTGCTGAGCCTCTTCCGCCCGAGGATCATAAAGAGATGGTTTGGGATTCTCATAATGATCCTCAACAGGCTGGGCGTCCTAAATCGCGGACGTGTCAGGAAGATCATCAAGAACGCGAGCCGGGAGATAGACTCCTACAACCAGATCCTGAGGGGTTTTCTGACTACCGGGAGAAGGTATTTTCTGCTTGCTTTCGCGTTCGCGCTCGCGCACATGATCGTTTATCTCTCGATAATGCCCTGTCTGATATGGTCGCTCGGCTTTCAGGTGGAGTTCTTCCACTGCGTAATAATGCAGGCGCTGTTTTTGTTCATGCTGTACTTCGTCCCGACCCCTGGCGGGAGCGGCGCGGCCGAGGGCGGCGCGGCTCTCGTGTTCGGCGTATTCGCTCCCCGCAGCGTGGCCGGCGTGCTAGGAATAGGATGGCGCTTTCTAACGGAGTACACCGGGATCCTCCTGGGCGGGCTGGTGATCATGAAGCTCATCGGCTGGGGCCTGGTAAACCAGATAATGACCAGAAACAGCCCCGAAGAGGCCGGATCGAGCGGAGACAAGGCGGCTTGAGCTCGCTCGTATTCAAGTACAGGGGCCTATTGTGGGGCGTCTTCGCCCTGGCGATACTGTTTCTGCCCGTAAGCGGCTCTCCGCTGAGGTTCGCTGTGTCCGTTCCCCTTCTCGCAGCGGGACAGGCGTTGAGGTTTTGGGCCGCCGGCGTCATCCCCAAATACAGGACGCTCGTGGTGGACGCGCCGGTTCTGGTCACGCACGGACCGTATGCCGCAATCCGCAACCCGCTGTATGCCGGAAACGCCATAATGGGCTTCGGCTGGTCGCTCATGGCAGGGTGGCCGTGGGTGCTGGCGTTTGCGGCCGCGTTTTCAGTCGTGTATTCGATGATCATAATTCCGTGGGAGGAACGGTTTCTCCTTCAGAAGTTCGGCGAGAGTTACGCGGCATATAAGAAAGCTACGCCCAGCCTGATCCCCAGCATCACAACGGCAGCCGCCTCCGTCCGAAAATTCCGGGGCGGGTTCGACGCAGGCAAGTCCTGGGCCATGGAGCGCCACTCCCTTCGCATGAATACAACGCTGACCGCCCTCGTCCTCGCGAGGCTGCTCTGGGCGTTTTGGACGGGCTGATCGTTCAGATATGTTCTATATCGCCGTACAGCCTCTCCCATGTGTCGTTATATATCTTTCCCTTTTCGACGAAGAGCGCCGCTACACCGTCCGCGATGGCGGCCTGTCCCACGGCTTCGGCGATCCTCGGCGTCGTCTCGCTGCCGAAGAACCTCGGGCAGATGTGATCCACCGACAGGTTTCTCCTGTCCACCATGTTCGCCAGCGCGTCGGCCGCGGCCATGAGCATCGCATCCGTGACCTTTCTCGCCCTCACGTCGAGGGCTCCCCTGACGATCCCGGGGAACGCGTGAACGTTCAGTATGGTATTCGAGTCCTCGACCTTGCCGGATGCGTAGATATAAGCACCGGCCGCGCGGGCGTCCTCTGACCGTATTTCCGGCTCCGGCTGGGCCAGGGCCATGACGACCGGGCTTTTGCCCATCATCCCGATGTGTTCCTTCGAAACTATTCCGCTCCTCGAAAGCCCGATGAGAATGTCAGCGCCATCTATGGCCGCGTCGAGCCCGCCTTTCACACGCCTGGGGTTGGTTTTCTCTGCGATGTCCGTCTGCGCTGAGTTCATATTGGGATACGAATCTCCGAGAATGCCCTCTTTGTCGAGCACTATGACGTCCTTCGCTCCAGCCTTCATGAGCAGGCCGGCCGACGATACCCCGGCTGACCCCGCGCCCAGCACGACTATCCGAGCCTCCTCTATCCTTATGTTGATGAGCTTCAGCGAGTTCCTGACCGCGGAGAGGACCACGACGGCAG